>NZ_CP070479.1:0-300000 GCF_016925555.1 Mycoplasma tauri
TATATAAATATGAATTTTAAAAGCAAAGATGAAAAATTAATAACCTTGCAATCTTATACTGATACATTTTTGGATATTTTGCGAAGAGAATTAGCTGATCCGATGCTTTATAAAAACTTTTTTGCTAATTTTGTTATTCGTGAAATATTTTCAGATGGAAAAGTTATTATTGGGACAACTAATTATTCTGCTAACTCACAAATGGTACTAAGAGCTTTTGAATCAAGTATTCAGAAATCAATTAATGAAACTTTAGATCGTGAATGCAAAATCAGTTTTGTTTTACTAGAATCAGCTGTCAAAAAGAAAGTCAAAAAAGAAAGAAAAGATACTGCTATTGAAAACATTGAATTATCAAATAGAGATGTTGACAAAGATTTAAATTTTGACAATTACATAGAATGTGAGTTTAACAAAGAAGTTATAAAAATAGCTAAATATGTAGCTAATAATGGTGGAAATGAATATAGTCCTATATTTATTTATGGCAAATCAGGATTAGGCAAAACTCACTTGTTATACTCAATTTGTAATGCTTTAATTGAAAAAGGCATCACAGTAAAATACATAAATGCAAATTCGTTTTCTCGTGATATTTCTTATTTTCTTCAAGAAAATGATCAGCGTAAACTAAAACAAATTAGGCTTCAATTTGATGAATCTGATGTCGTTATTTTTGATGATTTTCAAAGTTATGGAATTGGAAATAAAAAAGCTACAATTGAACTTATTTTTACAATTTTAGACTATCGTATAAATCATAAGAAAACTACTATAATTGCATCAGATCGGGCAATTCATTCTCTTAAAAATTCATTTGATCAAAGATTAATTAGTAGACTTCAAATGGGTTTGCAACTTCAAATTGAAAATCCTAAAAAAAGCGACCTTTTACGTATTTTAAATTACATGATAGATCTTAAAGAAATGACTCCTGAACTTTGAGAAGATGACGCAAAAAATTTCATAATTACAAATTATGCGAATAATATTAGAAGCTTAATAGGAGCAATAAATCGTCTACGTTTTTATAACACAGAAATAATAAAAACTAATTCACGATATACACTAGCTATTGTTAATTCGATTTTAAAAGATATTCAACAAATAAAAGAAGAAATTACACCAGATAATATTATTGAACACGTTGCTAAATATTACAAAATTACAAAATCAGATATTTTAGGAAAAAGCCGTCAAAAAGACACAGTCTTAGCTCGCCATATAGCAATGTGAATAATTAGAAATCAATTAAATATTTCTCTTGAAACAATTGGAAAAATGTTTGGAAATAGAGATCATAGTACAATAATAAACGCTATGAAAAAAATATCAAAAGAAACAGAACAACCCGATAAAGCATTTAGACGTACTATTTCTCAAATAAATGATGAAATATTCAAAGACATTTAATTCACAATAAATAAAATGTTATAAACACCACAAAAATATAAAAGATGTGAAAAAAGGTTGAAAATAAGCCTAAAAATTAACTTTTTAATAGTTTTATTCAAATTATTAACAAATTAACAAAATATATTATTAATATAAAAGGAGAATAAAATGAAAATTATTATAAATAAAAATTTATTAGATTCTACTTTAGAAATAGTTTCAAAATTCACTGATCCTGTTAGTTCATTTTATGGAATGAGATGTATAAAGTTAAGTGCAACAAAAGAAAAATTAGTTTTTCAAGCTTGTAACGAAGTAACATCAATAATTAAAACTGTTTTTGTTGATGATAAAAATATTGTTGTTGAAGAAGATGGTGAAATTGTTGTTCAAGGCAATTATTTCAAAAATATAGTTAAAAAATTATCGGGATTTATTGAACTTTCAACTTCATATAATAAATTAGAAATTAAGCAACAAGATTCCCACTATACTTTATCTTTAAATGAATTAAATAGCTTTGCTACTATTGAACAAAATATAAATCTTAAGAAATTTGAAATAAATACTGAAGAATTCAAAAAAGCAATTCGTAATGTTTCTTTTGCTGCTAGTACAGGACCAAATTTAATCTTTAAATGTATTAATTTTAGAAGTGCTGGTAGAGCTTTAAATTTAACAGCAACAGATTCACACAGATTAGCATACTATTCAATTAAAACTAATCAAATGCTTGAAGATTTTGAATTTAGTGTAAATGCAAAAGATGTTAGAGATATGATACCATCTGATGCACCTGAAAAAATTACATTATTTTTCAATTCATTAAAATTTGGAATTGAATATGAAAATACTATTATTACAGCTCGTATAACTGATTTACCTTATCATGATATTGAACAATTATTTAGCGAAATTTTGTCGAACATAAAATATAAAATAACAATTAATAAATCAGAATTAAACAATCTTTTAAATAAAATTTGAATAAATACTGCTCTTGAAAAACAAAATAGAGTCCATGTTAAAATAAATAAAAATGAATTTAATATTCATTGTCAACTAGATGAATTAGGAGATTCTATGGTTAAAACCAGTAATTTTGAACTTGCTGGGAATCCTTTAATATTTGATATAAATTTTATTTATTTTAAAGATTCAATAAACATCACTGATGGAGAAATTTATATATTAATAGACGAAAAAATACAAAAGATTATAATTTTTTCAAAAAACAATCCTAATTCAAAACAAATTATTACTCCTTTAAGAAGATAAAATGGATCCTATCATTTATATAAAAGGCAAATATATTGGATTAGGAAAATTAATTAAAAAAATGGGACTTATTTCAACAGGTGGTGAGATCAAAGGTTTTTTACAATCAAACTTAGTAAAAATTAATGACAAAGTTCCACTAGGAAGAAATTCAAAAGTTTTTATAGGTGATCTTGTTTGAATTAATAATAATGTTTATTACATAAAGGAATTAAATTAAAAAATATAATTTCTTTTTTAAATTATTAATAATATTTTTATATTTTGTATTATAATTAACATACTATTTTTAAAATAGTTTGGTTTGGAGGGGTAGCGAAGCGGCCAAACGCGGGTGGCTGTAACCCACTTCCTTACGGTTCGGGGGTTCGAATCCCTCCCCCTCCACCATTATTGCCTCATAGCCAAGCGGTAAGGCAACGGGTTTTGGTCCCGTCACGCGTTAGTTCGAATCTAACTGAGGCAGCCATATGTCCTTTTTTAAAATGGGGCATTTTTTTATACACTTTTAATAGATTATATTTTTTTAACAATTAGAGCTTTATTTATTTTATATATAATAAATAGTAACAATAAGTTACTTAAGGAGTAATTATGTCTATACATATTAATGCAAAACGAAATGATATTGCTAGAATGGTTATTTTATCAGGTGATCCTTTAAGAATGAAATATATGGCTTATAAATATTTAACTGACGTTAAAGAAGTAAGCAATGTTAGAAATGAAAGTTACTATACTGGAGTTTATAAAGGAAAAAGAATAACATTTGGTAGTCATGGAATGGGTGCTCATTCAGCAGGCACTTATGCTACAGAATTAATTGTAGAATATGGTGTTGATTTAATTATTCGTTGTGGATCAGCTAGTTCTTATAAACCTGAAATAAATGTTCTTGATACAGCAATAATTACTAGAGCATATAGCGATAATTTAGCCATTTCTAGATTAACAAACAATGAATTAAGTCATATATATTATCCAAATAAATTAGTTGTTGATTCTTTGGTTGATTCTGCAAGCAGATTAGGAAAAAAATATAGTCTTTTAAGCGTTCATTCTGCTGATGTTTTTTACAGCAATCGTTCAATTCCAGATACAATATCTGAAACTCAAAGCGATATAGTGGACGCTGAAAGTTTTGCTATTTTTGCTGTAGCTAAAAAGTTTGATAAAAAGGCTGCTGCTGTTTTACAAATAAGTGATAATTTACCAAAAATGGAATATTCTGATTCTATTACTAGAGAACAAAAATTCACAGATATTTTTGAAATAGCTTTGGATATGATAGCTCAAGACAATTTTCTTTAAAAAAAATAATAAATGCTTTTATATTGAATGGCATTTTTATTTTCCACAAAAAAATGGAAATTTTTTCATTTTTTGAGTATTTTTATAATCAAAATATAATTTTTGTAACATTAATTTACATATTTATAATTAAAAACATTAAGGACAAAATTATGAAAAGAAAGTTGAATTTTTTTCTTGGTGCATTAACTATTAGTTCACTATTATCAGTTTCTGTGCTCTCTTCATCTTGTATTTTTAAAAAAACAAGTGATAATGAAACAAAAAATGATGATTTAGACAAATTAATTCCTCAACAACCTAACATAGAAACCAAAAAATCATCTAATTCAGTTGAGGATAAAGGTAATCTTTCTAGTAGGTTAGAAAAAGAAAAAGATATGCCAAGAGGCAATTCAGATAAATCTCCAGAAACATCTGCACCAGAAACTCCTAAAATAACCAATACTCCAGAAACTCAATTAACCCCTGCTCCTGAGAAAAAACATGATAATTCAACAGAATCTAGTGATGAAGAAATTAGTTCAAAAACTAAAAAAGAAAGCGATGTTCTTGGAATAGATAATGATAATTCTGATTCTTCTCATAAAAATGAAGCTCCTAATAATTCAAAGAATGAAAATGAATCTGATGATAGCAGTAGCAAACCTCCAATTAGTGAAAATCAAAATAATTCTTCATTAGAGCCATTATCTGATGATTTACAGTTAGAAGACAATCAAACTATTTTTGTAAGACCACCTTTTTATGCAAGATTTTCTATAAATAATACAAACAAATTTATAGGTACTTTTTTTAATCATTTAGATTCTCCAGGTTATAGCAGTAAAACCATTAACGAAAATAAAGCTAATTTAGACGATTATCGAATTAAAGGTTCTCAAGGAGCTCAAGAAATATCAGAATTTTTAGCTATTAAAGAAACTTTTGATTATTTTGATAAAAAATATAACGATAATTTATTAATTTATGGTGGAGATACAAACATTAAAAGTGTTAATTATTTTTTGGCCACAAAATTTGTTAATGATCAAACTAAAATACAATCTACTCTAGATATTAATCAAGATATGACAAAAAAAAGTAAATTTGGTGAACAATTTATAACTTCTTTAGGTAAAAATAAGCGAAAAGGCAATTATAGTGAACAATATGACAAAATGTTTTTTATAAATAATGATAAAGATATTTTTGTTCCTAAAATTATTAATGAAGAATCTAAGGATTTTAAAATAGACATTTATAAAGCATTTCAATATTATGTTAAAAAAGAAAAATTGAAACAAATGAATGGTTGAAATGTTGAAAATAATGGAAAGAAAGATTTTGAAGTAGTTAGAAATTTAATTTCTGATCATGCTCCTGTTTTTACAGATGTAAAAGTCAATTTTGATATTAAAACAGTTAATGTTCATGGCGATGTCGACACAACTGATATTAAAATTTCTAAACCAGAAAACACAATTCGTATAGCTCATTGAAATATTTTAAATTATGGCAATAATGATTCAAAAGCTTTTGCTTTAGCAAATATTATTTATAAATCTGGCTTTGATATAGTAGGATTAACTGAAGTTAATTATGGCAGTGGTGAGGATGTAAAATTAATTACTGATAACTTAAATTCATTAGCTAATGAAAATGGTAGATTTAAATTTGTGTATCAACCAGCTAAAGATAGCAAAATTCCAAAATCGTTATTGGATTCTAAAAAATTTGGCGAAAAACAACAAGAGCAAGTGGCAGTTATTTATGACTCTAAGAATTTTAAATTTAAGACATCTGAAACATTTCAAAAAGTAATTCCTTATTATTACTAGATATAATTTATTGCAAAATACGTGTTGATTACATGTATTTTTTATTAACTTCATTTAGTAAATAGTCAGTTATAAATGTGTTTTTTAGTATAATTATTGCTATGAAAAAACCTAAAATAATTTTTGTTGATTTAGATGGCACAACAATTGATTTAAAAATTAAAGGCCATAAAAGAATAAGTAAAACTAATATTGAATATATAAATAAAGCAAGAGAACAAGGAATTGAGGTTGTTGTTTCAACTGGTAGACCACCTACAAAAGTTTCAAATGTTTTTCTTGAACCAATGGGTTGTCTTGATAACTTTATTGCTTGGAATGGAACATATGTAAAACAAGACGGAAAAGTCTTATTTAAAGGCAAATTTGAAAAAGAAGATGTAGATAAAATATTTGAAGAAATTAAAAAATATAAAATAAGTGTTATTTTTAATTCAGACACAAGAGATCTTTCATTTACATCTAGTTGAATTGTTTCACTAGCTTTAAAATGGACTAGAGGAAAAGCAAGAAGATATAATGAATTTAAGAATGATTCTGAAATAAATAAAATGGTTTTATGACATCCAAGTAAAAGAAGGTTATTCCAATTTGCAAATGTTTTAAAAGAAAAATATCGTGGAATTTGTGAAATTGCTTATACAGGTTCTAAAGATCAAGTATTAGAAATTACTCCAATAACATGTTCTAAGGGTGAGTCAGAGGTTAGATATGCTTTAGCAAGAGGTGTTGATCCTCAAGACTGTGTACATATTGGTGATACATTAAATGATGCTACATGTAGTGGCCAAGTTGGCAAATTAATAGCTATGAATAATTCTTGTCAAACAATGAAAATGATAGCTGATGTTATTTCTCCATTTACTAATAAAGAAGCCGGATTGGGAAGAACAATTGATTTATTTTATTTAAATAAGTAAGTAAAACTAAATATTATTCTTTGGGTTTTTAATTCATTTTATTTAATCTACATAATGTTTTTTGAAAAATAATTCTTAAGAGCCATCATATTTAAAAAGTGAGTTTAAGTGTAACACATACGCTTGACTTATTTTATTATCTTTGTGTTTTTGACATTTAAATAGAGAATTTGTCTTGCTTTATTTTCTTTTTTTAGTTTTAAATAAGGAAAATTATAAAATACAAATAAATCTTAGGAAGGAATTATATGGAAGAATTTAAATATATTAACGAGCCATTATTAGAATTTTCTGAATATAAGGAAAAGCATAATAGTAATTCAGAAAGATATTTTGACAAACTTGTTAAAAAGAGCAAAATAGATGTTGAAGTTAACAGAGAACAGACAAAAAAGATTGATAACTTAGAAGAAAAATGTAATAATTTTAGTAAATCTTTTAAAAAGTTAAAAACTTGAAAAATTATCAATATTATTTTTATTGTATTGTTTGCTCTTGTTGCTGTTGGTTCTATTTTGCTAATAACATTAATGAATATGCGTGATATTATAGTCATATCAATAGCCGCAGTATCTCCAGTATTTTTTATTTTAACAATGCTTTTACAGTTTTTGGTAATCGATAAAAAGTTAAAAAATATGGACGATTTATTAAAAGAAACTACAAAAAAATATAATGATGAGCTTGCTATAGGCCTCAAACAAGTAGCTCCATTGTTATACTTATTTAGGCCCGGTATGAAGATTCATTTATTTAATCAAACTATGCCTCAAGCTATGATGGATGATTACTTTGATAATCAGCGTTTAGGTTCTTTAGTTAATCGATATGGTTTAAATAGTATTACAGATAAAAATAAAATGGTTATTTCATCTCAATCTGGCAGTATTAATGGTAATCCATATGTTTTTTTAAGAACATTAGATCATGAAATGGGGATGAAAAAATATACAGGATCTTTAGTTATTTTTTGAACTGAAAGATCATTTGTTAATGGTAGATTAGTAGCTAAACGTAAATCACAAACATTGGTAGCTACTATTTCAAAGCCTTGTCCTTATTATAATTACAATACATTTATGATTTTTGGTTCTAATGCTGCTCAGGATATTTCATTTTCACGTGAACCACAATCAATACATGAAATGTCAGAAGAAAAACGAAGAAAATTTGTAAAAAAATATGAAAAAGTAATTGATAAACGTAAAAAAGAAAATGTTAATTTTACAGCTTTAGCTAATCTAAAATTTGAAGCTTATTGAAATTCTTTGGATCGCGATGATGAACATCAATATAGACTTTTATTTTCTCCATTGGCACAACAAAATATTTGTAAAATATTAGAAGATTCACAAATCGGCTTTGGTGATAATTTTTCTTATTTTAAGCGAAAAAAGATAAATTATCTTTCTCACTCTCATCTAAGTAGTTTAATTTTTGAAGATATGTTATGAAGTTATAATCGTATTTATTCATATGACACTATTAAAAAAATGTTTATGGATGAGCAAAATGATTATTTTAAAAAAGTATACTTTGCTCTTGCACCTTATTTTGCTATTCCAATTTTTCAACAAGTTAAAGCAAAAGAATATGAATATTATGACTATGATGGAGCTAAGTTAAATGAGTTTGAGTATGAAAGAAGAATTGCTTCATTAGATGGAAATTTATTTAAACACCCATTAGTCAAAACGAGACACATTAGTAAGACAAAATATATAGGTCAAAATAATGGATCTGATCGAGTGTTAGTTAGCGATTTTGGATATGATATCATTGATCGTATTGAATATGTTACAGTTTATGGACGTGATGGAAAAATGCATAATGTTCCTGTTCCCTGACAAGAATATATTAGGTATGATAGATCATCAGAAATTGATATACCTGAGCAAAAATTTAACGTTGTTCTTGGTGATGATGAAAATCCAGAAGAAAAAAATAATGAGAATACCAATAATTTATTAGAAGGACAAATTTTGGGTAATGAAACCAATTAAATGGTTTTCAAAATTTTTTAAAAAATAATTATTTAATATAATTATCTCATAAATAATTAAGGAGAAATTATGGCAAACCAATTAGATGAATTAAATGGACCAGTATTTGAAGAAGGACGCGATGTTAATGTAATTAATAAGAGAATTCCTATTAAAACAGGAAAAGGATCAGTTGTTTTTGAAATAATATTATGACTTTTATTAGTTATTCCTGGACTTGTTTTCTTGCTTTTAAAAATAAAAGCTAAGAACCGTTTGGCACAAATAGAACAACGTATCCAACATAATGCATCACAAATTGATAACTTTTTAGAACAACGTGTTGTAATTATGCAAAATATGGTTTCTATAGTTGAAAAATCAGTTGATTTAGACAAAGATGTTATGACACAAGTGGCTGCATATCGTAGTGGAATGAATTTAAACGACGAAAATAGAAGCCAAAATGCTTCGCAAATTGATGCATTAGTTGGAAGAATTAATGTTCAAATTGAAAGATATCCTGAATTAAAAGCACACGGCGCTTTAAGAGAAGCAATGCAACAAAATATGTATTTACAAAAAGAAATTACAGCAGCTAGAGAAATTTATAATGATACTGTTTTTGAATGAAATAGAACGATTAATCAATGACCAACATACATGATTGTAGCTTCTAAAAACGGTTATACAACAAGAATACCTTTTGCTACTTCTAGAGAAATGAAACAAAAAGCAGTTTCAAACTTTTTTGAATAATAAAAAATGACATACCTTAGGTATGTTTTTTTATGTTATATAATGTAAATAATTTGTGTAAGGAAAGCTATGAAAAAAATTATTTATGATTACCCATATGTTTTTAAAGACAACAACAATGTAAATGAAAACATCATTTTTGTTCATGGCTTTAATTCTAGTCCCGCTTCTTTTAAAATATTTCAGAATTACTGAACTAAATCAAATTATTATGCAATTCAATTTCCAGGTAATAATTGTGTTAAACCATTAGAGAATCATGAAATTAGTGTACATAAGTTTGCTCAACTTTTAGTTGATTTTGTACAACAAAATAAACTAAAAAATGTTACTCTTATAGGACATTCTATGGGCGGTGGAATAATTTCACTAGCTTATAAAATGAATCCTGAATTGTTTAAAAAAATGGTATATATAGCACCAATGAATAAAACGTCATTAACTACAACAGATGCTTATTTTGACACATATTTTCCAAAAAATTTTGATGATTTTTTAAAATATATGGCAGCTCTTCACTATGACATATCATCATTTATAAATGATAAAAGTTGAATGAGAATTAATAAATTATTTTTTGATCCTAATCTTTATAATAATGAAAATATAATTAAGTTGGGAAAATCATTGCCCGTTTTATCTTTACACAATGAAATAGAAAAAGGACTTAAACTAATTAAAGTGCCTACATTACTAATTTTAGGTGAAAAAGATGCTGTGATAGATAGAGATTCTTGTTTTAGCTATTTCAAAAACAATGTTAAAAATGTGCAAACATTTTTTATTCCGAAAACAGGACATATGATGTTTAATGAAAATTGAGATAGCTTTATTGAAATACTAGAACCCTTTCTATTAAAGTCCGTATAAATTTTTATATGGATTTTTTTATTTCTCTATAGTTATAAAAAAAGTCCAAGTCTTATAACTTTAAAAATGTTATTTACTTGAACTAAAATTGTATTTATTTTTTATTTTCCTTGTTTACGAATGTATCTGCTGCATAGCTTAATACACTAGATATAATTAGGAAAACATAAATGCCTTTGGCTTTTTCTAAACAATTACCAATTGTTGCTATTAAAATAATAGCTATAAAGAATGCAGCAACAAGAATAACTGTTAATATTATTCCAACAAGAGATTTAGAAAATATAGATCTAAGAACTGACAACACAATAAGAAAAACTGCATATAAAGCTAGTAATGAAAATAAAATAATTAATATTGTTCCTAAATAGAAACCTGTTATTAACATTGCATCATTACTATTATTAATTCCTATATAGATGTCGCTCAATGAGAATATTTTTTTTGTATCTAAAATGTAAAAACCTTATATGAATCCTCTTCCAAATTTGAACGTCAAGAAGAAGACATAAAAGTACTAATCATAATAAATATAGAGATAACAAATAAGGTACCAAGAACACCAGTTAATTGTTTAAAAGAGCGATTATTTTTTAACTTAAAATAATGAATATTGATCACTATCTTCTAATTCATCAAGAATTCCCATATTATTCATTCTGTCAAATACAGTTGTTGTAATTCCGGTTCGTGATTTAAAATCTTCTTTTGAAATAAACGGTTTTTTATTTCGACATTCCACAATATCGTTAGCCTTTATTTCGCCTAAACTTTCGATAGAACTGAAAGGAGGAATTAAACAATTATTAGATTCATCTATTAATCATTTTGATGCTTGTGATTTTTCAAGACTTACATTTGCAATATTTAATCCTCTTGCGTATAACTCTTCAGCAACTTCAAAAACGTTTATTAATTCGTCCTCTTTATTGCTTCTTTTTTCCATTATTCTTAGTTCTTTTAATCTTTTTGAAACCTTATGTCCACCCTTACGGTCTATCATGTTTTCAATATCATCAGCTTTAGAATGAGCTGTGAAATAACTAGCATAAAAAGCAAGTGGTTTATAAAGTTTAAACCATGCTATTCAAAGTGCCATAGTTACATATGCTGTAGCATGAGCTTTTGGGAAAAGATATGCTATTTTTTTCATACTTTGTATAAGCCAACTAGGCACATTATTTTTTTCTAACAGTTCAGTTTCTTCGTTAGTCAATCCTTTGCCTTTACGTACTTTTTCCATTATGTTAAATGATTTCAAGGGTTCTATACCTTTTTTAATTAGCATAGGCATTATGTCATCACGACAACATATAATTTCATTAAGTTGCTTTCCTTTTTTTAGAACTAATTCTTCAGCATTGTTTAGTCATACATTTGTACCATGGCTAAGTCCTGAAATAGAAATTAAATCAGCAACAGATTTTGGTTTTATTTGACTTAACATTTGTCTAACAAATGAAGTACCGAATTCAGGAAGACCAATAGCACCTGTTTTCTCGTTTGAAATTTGGCTAGAATTTATATTCATTGATTTAGGAGATGAGAATAAATCTATAACTTTTTTATCATTTTTAGGCACATCTTGGATTTTTATTCCAGTATATTCTTCTAAAAGTTTAATAGTTGTTGGATTATCATGGCCCAATATATCAAATTTTAAAACATTATCATGGATTGCTTTATAATCAAAATGTGTTGTTAGTCATGTGGCACTTAAATCATTTGCCGGATAATTAATTGGAGTAAAATCAAAGATTTCAAATTGTTTAGGAATAATTATTATCCCTCCTGGGTGTTGACCAGTAGTTCTCTTAACATCCTTGATTCTACTTGCAATAAATTCTGTATCAATCTGTGAAATAGTCTTTTTCGTTTCTTCTGCGTATGATCTTACATAACCAAAGGCTGTTTTTTCAGCAACTTTAGAAATAGTTCCGGCCCTAAAAGTGTGATTTTTGCCAAATAACCTTCTTATTTCTTCATGTACCACGCCTTGAAACTCTCCAGTAAAATTAAGATCAATATCAGGAACTTTATCAGCTTCAAAACCAAGGAACGTTTCAAAAGGTATTGATTGTCCTTCACCAATCATTAATGAATTACATTTTGGGCAGTTTTTTGAGTTTAGATCATAACCGCTTGTTATTCCCTCTATATTTGCAAGCTCAAAATGTTTACAATTAGAACAATTATAATGTGGAGGCAATGGATTAACTTCCGAAATTCCTATTAAAGAAGCAACAAATGATGAACCTATTGATCCTCTACTTCCTACTATAAAACCTTGATCAACAGATAATTTAACCAGTTTATAACTTATTCAGTAAATAACATCAAATCCATATTTAATAATTGGTTTAAGTTCCGCATCTATTCTTTTTTGAATTAATTCAGGCAAATTGTCACCATATTTTTCATGAGCATTTTTGTATACCAAATCAGCTAATTTTTTCTTAGAATCATCAAATTCCGGAGTATATAAACCCTTTTTTATTATTTCTAAATTTTGTGCCATGTTAGCTATTTTTTGACTATTTTTAACAACAACTTCATTAATTAGACTTTGATCATTTAAGAAAGAAAATTGTTCGATCATTTCGCTAGTTGTTAGAAATTTTTGGGTTGGTAAGTAAAGTGTACCTTGTTTTTCAAGTTTTCTATAATCAAATAAATAATGTCGTGTGTTTTTTATTCCCTTGGCATAGACTAGGGATTCAAATATTTCTTTATCTCATTGATCTAGATATTTAACATCTGCTGTAGCAACAACAATTTTGTTTTTATTTTTTGCTTCATTAATGATATCTTTTAATGAATTATAAAGTTGTTCTTGAGTTAAAAACTCCTCTTTTATCCAATGTTCAAAACATTGAGGCGCTGGTATTTCTATAATGTCGTAATAGTCTAACTCATCAATAAAAGCATCATGACATGAGTAAAAGTATTTTTCAATTAATTCACTTTTTAGTGTTCCTGAACCAATTAAAATATCACTTCTATTTAGTTCTTTTAAGTCTTCTTTATAGGTAATTGGGGAATTTATATAGTTTTTGGTTAAACAATCAGAAATCATTTTATATTGTGTTTTTAAACCCTCTTCAGTTAGTGCAATTGTTGTGATTTCGCGAGAGTGTCTAGCATTTGCAGAGTACATTTTTTCAGATGAATAATTATATAAATCTTCAAATGTTATTATGTTTTGTTTTTGAAGCTCGGCCATCATGTTTATTCAAACGTTTGCTAAAACTTTGGCATCATAGTCACCGCGGTGAGCTACTTTTGCATCATAGTTAATTCCAAGTCTAGAAGCAATACTTTCAAGATTATGGCTTTTAAATTGAGAATAAACTATTCTAGAAACTGTTACAGTATCAATTACAGTTACATTTGGGAATTCAATATTATGAATTTTAAATTGTTCTTTTAGAAAGTTATAGTCAAATTTTGCATTATGAGCTAAAGCAATTTTGTTATTTAATATTTCATAAATTTGACTTAGAGCTTCTTTTATATCAATCCCTTTTTTGTCTAGCAATTCATCAGTTATTTTAGTAAGATCAATTGTAAAATTTTTTAATTTTGATTTGCTTTTAACAAAAAATTGATGTACTTTTCCTAATTTTAAATCTTGATCAATTTCAACACCACCAAATTCAATTAATTCATGAAATTTAGGACTAAGACCAGTTGATTCAATGTCAAAAGAAACATATGAAAAGTCTTTAATATTTCCTTTAGGAATTTTGCCAAAAATTGAATTATTTTGCCTATTTATAGTAGAAAAAGCTGTTCCGTATAGTGCTTTTATACCTGCTTTTTTTGCACTCGAGTATAATCTTGGATAGCTTTGAGCGCCATCAGTATCCATTATGCCAATTGCTGGCATTCCTCATTCTTTTGCTCTTTTTACAAAGTCATCTGGATAAAACAAACCATCCATTGTGTTCATTTTTGTTGAAATATGAATTTCAACGCGCTTCTCATTATCTTTTGCAGTATCTTTAGCAATTTTAAGCGGCGAAGTTGTTTTTTCAACATCATTTATATAAACAAAAAAACCATTTTCTGTTCTATCATTTTTTGGAATAGTGGCTTTTATTTTTACTCAATTTTGAGAATTGGCATCTATTAGGTCTTTTTGTTCATTTGATAATAAATCAGTATCTAAATATCAATTTCCTTTAACTGAGGATTTATAATCACTAATTTTAATAGAAGCAATAGTTCTTTTATCCTTCGTAGCCATTGTAGAAGAAGCAAAAATTAAGCCCACAAATTCAACATTAGAGTACTCATTAATAGTTGGAAGTTGTTCGATTGTACACATAATATATGGTTTGCTTGTTTGTGTTTGTTTTTTTCTTATTAAAGGTTTATATGTTTCTTGTTTAGTATTTATTGTATTGTTTTTTTGAGCAGATTCCCTTGCTATTTTCATAAGCAAGGCGCTTTCTTCTCTTTTTTCTTTCCTAATTTTTTCTTCAACTAGGTCGTTATTTTTATTATTTTGTAGATATTTTACTTGCAATTTAGAAAAGCCTTGATTTTTTAATTTAGTAAATAATTCATCAAGCAATTCTCCATATTGATCAATAAAACTTCTATCAGGAGTTTCTATATTAAGTGTTTGGACATCTAAGTCTTTTACAATATTCTCTCAATCAATTGATTTTAGTTCACGAAAACGAGTTTTTTGAATTTGTTCTTTTATAAATGTTAAAAGAATTTCGCGTGTATATTGTAAATCTGAAAAGTTAAAAATAACATGCAGGCCTTTATTCTTTTTTAATGTTTTTTTAAATTTTTTAAAACTTTTTATACTAATTAAATTAGCAAAATTAAACTGTAAATTTAGTTTTTCGTCCTCATTGCCTTCATATGTGCTGTTTAATAATATTAGTTCAGTGTTTTCTAATTCTGGACTAATTTCTATATTTAACATTTTAATAAATGCCATAAATCTTTTAACATTTGAATTCATCATAATTTTAATTATAAAATAATTAAAAAATATATATTTTAATAATTAATTTTTATTCTTTTACTATTAATTAAATAATAAAAAAAGCCTATAAAATAGGCTTAAAAATAAAATTATAAAATTTGAATGCCATCATTTTTTAAAGACTCTTTTAAATCTTCAGGCCAATCACTAACTTGGACTTCACCTATATGTTTTTTTTCAAGTAAAAACATACTCAATCTGCTTTGACCAATGCCACCACCAATAGTGAGGGGCAATGTATTATTTAGTATCATTTCATGATATTCTCCAAGATCATTTTTACTTTTGTTGCTATATTTAAATTGTTTTTGCAAAGATTTAGCGTCAACTCTGATACCCATTGATGAAATTTCAAGTGCTGCATCATTAATAGAATCATAGAAAATTAAATCTCCATTTAGTTCCCAATCATCATAGTCAAAAGCTCTTTTTGATTGTGGGACACCATCGGGTAATTTGTATCCAATTTTATAAATAAAAACAGCACCAAATTTTTTAGCAACAATGTTTTCCCTTTCTTCTGGAGACGAAGAAGGGTAGCTATTGTACAAATCATTTGAATCTATAAATGTTACTTTTTGAGGTAATTTTAAACTTAATGAAGGATAATTAAAAACTATTTTGTTTTCAACATACTTAATAGATTTAAAAATTGTATTTACAATAAATTTTAAGAAATCTAAATTGCGCTCTTCTTTCTTTATTATTAATTCTCAGTCTCATTGGTCGACATAGATTGAATGTTTGTAATCTATATCATCTTCTTTTCTAATTGCGTTCATATCTGCTCAAAGACCTTCACCAGATGAAAAGTCATATTTTTTAAGCGCATATCTTTTTCATTTTGCTAATGAATGAACTATTTCTAGTGATTCATCTCAATTTTTAGGTTTGAAAACTACAGGAGTTTCACCATTTAAGCCGTCATTTATTTTTGTGTTTGATTTAACGAATAATGGCGCAGAAACACGTGTAAGATTTAATTCTTTATTTAATTTTTTGGTAAAAGCAAACTTAAGATCTTGTATTGCTTTTTGAGTTTCTTTAATAGATAATTTTGATTTGTACATTTTAAATCCTTCTTACGTTTATAAAGTTTTATTATTTTTATTTTTTCTGTTATGAATAGTCATAAATATTAATTGAGAACAATATATAAATAATGATAAAAATTGTCATGTAATAGCACTTAAATATTGTTGTTCTGGACCAGCATTTTCTATAAATGAAATCCAATAAGAACATCAAAAAATATTTGATACAACAAACATTATGACCATGCCAATTGACATTCCAGAAAAATCTTTAGTTTCAAATGATTTTAATAATTGTGGTAGAAATGCAAAAGTTGTTAAAATTGGAACAATTTGGCCAATAACAGCTTGCACTAGTTTATTTACTTTTCATTCTTGTTTAAGGGCACAAATAGCAATAATCGATGTGAACAATTGTAGTAAAAAGCTTATTGATAAAGCAGTTCATTGGTGTTTTTTATTTTTTGGTTTTTCAGCATATCTGTATATAAATCAAATTACAAAAATATAAATAAAACCACAAATTATATTAGCTATAACCAACACAAAATTCTTTTGGCTTGGGTCAAATGATCCTATAAAAATTCATCCTAAAATTCCAACAAAGAATGTTC
Source organism: Mycoplasma tauri (assembly GCF_016925555.1). Classification (GTDB taxonomy): domain Bacteria; phylum Bacillota_I; class Bacilli_A; order Mycoplasmatales; family Metamycoplasmataceae; genus Mycoplasmopsis; species Mycoplasmopsis tauri. Next base: position 16,992 of record NZ_CP070479.1, read on the forward strand.
AATATGAGTAATATTTAACATTTCCAGATTTTTTGTTTTTAAATAAATGTATTGCTTGCGGCAACCCGAGAAGAATTGTTGCAGAACAACCTAAAAGCCCAAAAATAATAATGAATCAAGCTGAAAGAGGCTTATCTTTATTGACAAAAAATATTTCAAAAAGTTTATCCATAAATTTACTCCTTGTTTATTTCATTACTTATAATATTTATAATGATTTCATTGATTTCTTCAGGTTTTTGAGCAAAGACTGCATGTCCACATTCTTTAATAATTGAGTATGGAATATTCGGCATATCTTTTAATAATATTTTCATTTCTCATTCTGTAACAAATTTATCTTCTTTTGTAAAGACTAAATGAAAAGGTTTAACAGCGTTTAAATATAAAGGCTTTACTACATCTTCAAGATATTTCTTATTTAAAATTTGATTTTCAATCATATACGAAAATTTTTCAATATTGTCTTTGCTTTTAAGCATATGACTTTCAATTACTTTATCAATAGATTTTAAAATTGATTTATTAGGTTTATAAAACAGACTTAGAAAAGATTTTTTAGCTTGACTTTCATTTTTTGGAAGTAATAAATTAATATTTAAATCTCCATTTTCTAGTTGCCCAGTATTGTAATTAAAAGGAGTTAGCATTATATAATTATTAACATTTTCCATATTTAAATTTTTTAAACAAGCAAAAGATCCAAGTGAGTGAGATAACAAGTTAATTTTTTTGTTGTGGAACACTTTGAGAATAAATTCACGTAGAACACTTGCATAGTATTCCAAAGTGACAGGTCTATGATTGCTTGTTGAAAATCCACACCCGGGCATATCTAATGCACAAATTACATAATTTCTCTTTTTTATAGCTTTAATAGGCAAAATTGTTCTAGATTTATCGCCAAAACCATGCACAAATAAAACTATAGGTTTATTGTCAGTATTTTCTTCTTCAAAGTAGTGAATTGTTTCATTGAAAATATTAATTTTTTTGCTCATATTTTTCTTTCTTGCAAATTAACAATATTTTAATTGTTTAATATAAATATAATATATAAATTTGTAATTATATATATAAAAATTAAAAATGCACCTTGAATTTTTATCTTGGTGCATAATTCAAAAGTACAATTATTTTATTTTGTTTATGTACTTTCTTCTATAGTAGTTTGACTTTTTAAAATAGTGAATTCCTAATGTTTGTGCTATTGTTCATAAACCAGAAATAACTCAATAAACTTGAACACCAGCGGTGAAAATAAGCGTTATAAAGAAGAATACAAACATCATAATTTTTTGAGTTTTGTTTTGTTTCTTTAATGCTTTTGCTTCTTCAATAGTTGTTCTTTGTTTGAATTTTTTCTTATTTAATATAAATGGCAACATTTGTGAAATTCCTTGAACTATTGCAACAGTAGTTAATATTATTAAATATTGTCATTCTGCGTTAAAAAATAGTCTTCTTCATGATGTTTCGGCAAATGACATGCCTAACAGTGTAGTAGATTTAAATTCTGGTAATGATTGAATAACACGTCAAATAGCAAAGAAAAGAGGGAATGATATTAATATTGTTAAAAAGGCATCAAGCGGATTTATTCCATTTTTCTTGTATAAATCAGCTACTTCCTGTTGTTGTCTTGCTTTCATTTGCTTATTGTTTTTAAAGTCAGCATATTTTGCATCAATTTTTGCTTTTTTGGATTTAATTTCTTCTTGTTTTGATTGGTTAATTGTTTGTTTGAATGTTAAACCTAAGGTTAATAATCTAATAACAACTGTAATTATTAAAATTACAAAAACGGTTCCTCATCCTGATAAGATAGGCATATCTCTTGCTAAAAGAGAGCTTACTCATGCTATTGGAAATACAACTAATCCATAGAATGGACCAAGTTTTCAAGAAGTATTTCAATCATAGATAACTCTTTGATATTCATCTCCGGCAAATGGCACATTTTCAATAGCATTACTATCAAATGTTAATACCGTTCCAGGAGCAGCATAATAGAAATTGATATTATTTGATAAGTAACCTTCTAATTCTTCAATTTCCTGTTTGATTTTATTCTTTTTATCTATGTCATTTTGTTTCAAGAATTCAGTTTTTTTGTCTTCAATTTTTCTAATAATATCTTCTTTTAAAGGTGAAGCTTTATTCAAAGGTTTGAATTCAAGAATTTTGGTATATTCGCTTAATGCGCTTGTGTAATATTTAAGTGCAAGAAACACTTTAGGGCTTAAGCTAAAATTGTTAGAATTTTCTTTTAATTGTTTAACAACAAATTTAGTGAGATCATTGAATGTATAATGACCATTATTTGCTGAAATTCCTGCATTAAGCATTTCTTTTTTAATAATTTCGTTATTGTTAATTTCATCTAAAGCAGATTTATAAAATTTAGAATTTTTTGACTCAAAAGTTTTTAGTGCTAATGTTTCAAAAATGTCACGACGATATTTAGCATATTGTTCAAAATTATTGTCAGGTGTAATTGTTAAATAAGATATAGGTTTTTCAAATTCAATAGATTGACTATTTTTACCACTGCCAATAAGGAATTTCTCAACAAAAGTACCATTTTTAAATTTTTCTGTATTTACAATATATCTATCTTGTTCTTGATTATATTTAAAATATTTGTTGAAATCAAAACTTGGGTCTATAAAGTTTCATTCTTTGTAATTATCATAAATTGTTTGATAATTAAAGTTATTTTTACTTTCTAATGGTTTAGTAGCAAAAAGAAACTTATTAGATTTTTCATTTGAGCCAGGTTTAGCTGTTTGTGTGTTTACGATTACTTGATCGTCAAATAATGATTTATCTTGATTTCTTAATTGTATAGCAGAATTTCAATTTTTGTATGCTCCATAAGAATCGCCATGTTGCTTTCTAATGCCATCAATTATATCTTTGTTATTTTTGTAAGATAGATGATAGTTAAACAATTCCTCATTTTTGAATCTTAAAACATCATTTGATGCAAATAATTCATTTAATGAATTATTTTTTTGCAAAATATTTTTATCTTCATCACTAATTTTTGTGTCTGCTATTAAAGTTTCTACACGAGGCGGAACTTCATTTTTGTTTGGAAAAAATTCTATACCATTACCGGTATGATTTGATGATTTAATCACGCAGCTTTGAACGCAACCTGTCATCGTAATACCAAAAAGAAAAACATAAAGAACTATTTTTAATCAGAATAAAATTTTCTTTCAAATAGTTTTTTTCTTTTGTCTTTCTTTTTCACCGTGTGAAAACTGGTTAAAATTGTTCGATCTATATTCTGTCATCTTTAACTTCTTTATTTATTGTATTGACAAGCTTTTTAAAAATTTTATTCACAGATTCCTGTTTGGTTTCAAAGTTGTTTTTAAGAAAACTTTTTCTTAAAATTAACACACAATGAAAATTCAAATCATAAATATTTAATGAATGAACAATGGCTTTAACTTGTCTTTTATAATAATTTCTTAATACAGCATTGCAAAATTTTTTAGGAATTGTAATGCCTAATTTAAAATTATCGGCTCTTGCATAATAAAGCACTAAGAAATTATTTGATATTTGTTTTTTAGACTTTATTATTTCATCAAAGTCTTGGCTCTTCCTTAGCCTATATATTTTTTTCATAACTTAAAGTATTATTTTTCGTCTGATACAGTAAGTCTTGTTCTGCCTTTAGCTCTTCTAGCAGCTAAAACTTTTCTACCGTTTTCTGTTGCCATTCTTGCGCGAAAACCGTGAACCTTAACTCTTTGTCTTTTCTTAGGTTGATATGTTCTTAAACTCATGTTCCCTCCCTATTTTAATTAGATTAAATTTAATAATAAATAATAATATTATTCTATTATATAAAAAAGATCAAAATTAAAAAATATTTTATTTTGATATTATGGCGTTGAGAAATAATGCTTAGTAAATATTAAAAAATAAATTATATTATTTCTAATATACCTTTTTTATAGACTTTTTAGTAAAAAAAAATAATTTTATGTTTAAAAATATTTTGAAAGAATTAATAATTAATATTTAGCTTCTTTATTAAATAAAAAAATGATAATAATCTAAATTAATATTTATTAAAATAATATAATAATACATAAGAATCTTATTCAAAATACAAGGTGGAATATTATGTTAAATATCAAAAAAATAGTCGAAGATATTAATAAAATTCGAAAAGGTTTAGAGTCAAGAAATTTTGATATGAAAATTTTTGATGAGTTAGTTTTTCTTCTAGAAAAAAGAGGATCAATAATGTTTAAATCTCAACAAAAAAGAGCAGAACTTTCAAAATTTAGTAAAGAGATAGGCAAAAACAAAGACAACAAAGAGTTGCTTAATGAGCTAAAAAATAAGGCAAGTGAGTTAAAAAATGAAGTTGTTTTACTTGAAAAGGAAGCTAATGAATGTGATGAAAAGTCACAAAAAATTCTACACACAATACCAAATGTTCCTCTTGAAAGTGTACCTATCGGGGCTGATGAAAATTCAAATATTATAATAAATGTAAGGGATAAAATTGGCAGAAAACTTGTTTCTAATGTACTTCCACATTATGAGATTGCAAAAAAATTAGACATTATTGATATTGAAAGAGCAGTTAAATTATCGGGGTCAAGATTTGTTATTTATAAAGGTTTAGGCGCAAAATTAGCTAGAGCCCTCATGAATTTTATGTTAGATTTACATACAGAAAATGGTTATTTAGAATGCGCTGTTCCCGTTTTAGTAAAGCCAGAAATTTTGTTTGGCACAGGACAGTTGCCTAAATTTAAAGAAGATCTTTTCTATATGGAAAGCAATAATTTATATTTGATACCAACTGCTGAAGTGCCTATAACTAATTTTTACAATAATGAAATTATTGATTTATCTAAGCCAATTAGATTAACAGGATTTACAGAATGTTTTAGATCTGAAGCAGGTTCAGGCGGAAAAGACATGAAAGGCATTATAAGAAACCACCAATTTAAAAAAGTAGAATTAGTTAAAATAACTAGCGAAAAAGATTGAAAAACTGAATTTGATCAAATGTTAATTCAAGCTAAAACTGTATTAGAAGAGTTAGAAATTCCTTATCGTGAATTACAATTATGCACTGGAGATCTTGGATTTTCGGCAAGAACGACCATAGATCTTGAAGCTTGATTACCTTCAGAATTAAAATTTAGAGAAATAAGTTCAGTTTCATATATGGGTGATTTCCAAGCAAGAAGAGCAATGATTAGATATAAAGACGATAACGGAAACATTAATTTTGCTCATACAATGAATGGTTCTGGTCTTGCAATTGATAGATTAATTGCTGCAATTCTTGAAAATTATCAAAATTCAGATGGCTCAATAACTATTCCTAAAAAATTAATTCCATATATGGGGTGTGAAAAAATTGCTTAACTAGCTATAAAATAGTCTTTTTATGCAATTTTTTTTATTTTAATTTCTTAAGTAAAAATTACCACATTTTTTTAATTTTTTTTAATCTTTACGGCAAATGTGAATGTTTATTAACTTATAATAAAAATAAATTAATATTTAGTAAAAAATAAAAAAATCATCTATCAAGGAGAATTATGAAAAGAGTAGCAATCAACGGATTCGGACGTATTGGTCGTTTATCACTACGTTACATATTAGAAACACAAAACAAAGATGTTGAAATCGTTGCAGTAAATGATTTAACAGATCCTAAAATGCTTGCACATTTATTAAAATATGACACAGCATTTGGACCATTAAAAGCAGATGTTAGTGTTAAAGAAGATGCGATTGTTGTTAACGGAAAAGAAATTAAAGTTTTCTGTGAAAAAGACCCAGCACAATTGCCATGAAAAGAATTAGGAATTGACATTGTTCTTGAATGTACAGGTTTCTTTGTTAAGAAGGATCTTGCACATAAACACATTGAAGCTGGAGCTAAAAAAGTTATTATTTCAGCGCCTGCTGGAAAAGACATGAAAACAATAGTATTTAATGTAAACCACGACACACTTGATGCTAGTGATGAAATTATTTCAGCGGCGTCATGTACAACAAACTGTTTAGCACCAGTTGTTAAAGTTTTAGTTGATAATTTTGGTCTTAAAAATGGTTTCATGACTACTGTTCACTCATTCACAGGTGATCAAATGTTACAAGATGGTCCACACCGTAAAGGAAATTTACGTAGAGCTCGTGCTGCTAGTCATAATATTGTTCCTGCTTCAACAGGTGCAGCAAAAGCAATTGGACTTGTAGTTCCAGAAGCTGATGGTATACTTGATGGTTTCGCGCTTAGAGTACCTACAATTACTGGTTCATTCGTTGATTTATCAGTGCAACTTGAAAAAGATGTTACTATTGAAGAAATTAATGAAGCATTTAGAAAATCAGAAAACGAAACTCTTAAATATGAAACAGATGAAATTGTTTCATCAGATGTTATTGGCTCACACTATGGTTCAATCTTTGATTCAACATTAACAAAGGTTAAGAAATCTAATGGTGAAAAAATGTACAAAATTTTTGCATGATATGACAATGAAATGTCTTATACAGCTCAATTAATTAGAACATTAACATACTTTGCAAAATTACAATAATGCCTATAAAAAAGCGTTTTTCGCTTTTTTTTATTTGCTTTTTTATTGCTAAAAATTGTTTTGCTATTTTTATGTTGTAAAATTTAATATTATGATAAATGATACAATAGCTGCAATCTCTTCAGGCGGGAAAGTTAATCAAGCTATTTCTATTATTCGTGTTAGTGGTAGCGATAGTATTGAAGTAGTTAAAAAAGTTTTTACTGGAAAAGTTGGTAAGAATCAAAATATAACATTTGGCAAAATTATTGATAATACAAATAACAATGAAGTAATAGATGAAGTTTTATGTATGTGATACATAGGAAATAATAATTTTGTGGGTGAAGATACAGTAGAAATAAATTGCCATGGAGGGGTTGTTGTAACCAATCAAATTTTAGAACTTTTATTAGCAAATGGAGCAAGGCTTGCTGAGCCTGGCGAGTTTAGTCGTAGAAGTTTTTTAAATGGTAAAATGGACCTTATAAAAGCAGAGGCAATAAATGAATTAATTCATGCTAAAACAACTAGTCAAACTAATTTAGCAATAAAAAAATTTAGCGGCAAAACATCAGATTACATTAATGAATTAAAAAGCGAATTAGCCTATTTTATAGGCGAAATGGAAGTTTCCATAGATTATCCAGAGTATGATTTTGAAAATCCTTTTAATGAGCAATTAAAAGATAGGCTTATTCAATTAAACAAAAAAATAGCTCATACTATTGAACTCAGTGAAACTTCAAGACTTATTTTTGATGGTATCAAAGTTGCTATTGTTGGACGGCCAAATGTAGGAAAAAGTTCACTTTTAAATGCATTGATTGATGAAGAAAAAGCCATTGTTACAAATATACCTGGAACAACAAGAGATATTGTAGAAGCTTCATGACAATATAAGGGATTTCTTTTTAAATTTATTGACACAGCAGGAATTAGAAAAACGAATGAAAAGATTGAAAAAATCGGAATAGATAAATCTTATGAGCAATTAGCATTGTCAGATGTGGTTGTACATGTTTTTGATGCTAGCAACACTGAGAATGAATTTGATTTTAATATTAAAAATAAAGCAAAAGAACAAAATAAAATTTATATTCCTGTAATAAACAAAAAAGATTTACTCAATTCAGAAGATTTAAATGATGAGTCAATTTATATAAGCACAAAAAATCATGATATTGAGAATCTCAAAGATTCATTAGTAGATTCTTTCAAAAGTATAGACCTCAATAATGCTAATTATTTGAATAATTCTCGTCAACTTGCTTTAATCAAAAAAGCCTATAATTCAATTAAAGATGGAATAAAAGCAATTGAAGATGGTTATGATTTAGATGTTGTTATTATTGATATTAGACAAGCTTGATCGAGCATTGCTGACATAATAGGAAGATCAGATAATGAAGATTTATTAGATGATATGTTTAAGCATTTTTGTTTGGGAAAATAAGGAGGACAAATGGGAATCAAATATGTTGATTGTCATACACATCCAATTAAGTGTTATTATGAAAATAATTTAGAAGTTATCTCTAAATCTAGAAATAAAGGAGTTGCAGTCATGTTGGTTACAGGTTGTGATCCCAAAGAAAATCTAGAAGTATTAGAAATATGCAAAAAATTCGACTATACATTTCCTGTTATTGGAGTCCACCCTAATGTTTCTACAGGTAAGAAAGATGCTGAAATAATTGAAAGCCAAATCACTAATGATGTTGTTGCAATTGGTGAAATAGGGTTAGATTATTATTATCCTGAGACAAATAAAGAAGTTCAGATGGAATCTTTTATTTCACAAATAAAAGTTGCAGAAAAATACAATTTGCCAGTAGTTATTCATATGCGTGATTCATATGAAGATTTATATGAAACACTTAGAAAATTTCCTAATGTACGTTTTATGATTCACACGTTTAGTGGAAATTTATTTTGAGCCCAGAAGTTCTATGAAATAGGGTGTTTCTTCAGTTTTAGTGCTATTTCAACTTATAAAAATAGCAAAGAATTAATTGATGTTATTGAGTGACTGCCTGTAGATAGAATTTTAACTGAAACTGATGCTCCTTATTTGCCACCTGCAAGTAAAAGGGGAGAAAAAAATTATCCAAATTATGTAATACACACAGCTAATTTTATTGCCGGAATTAAGAAAATGCCAATAGAAAAATTTGCTGATCAAGTTTTAAAAAATGCAAAGGAATTATTCAAACTAAATGTATCAAGAAAACATTAAAGCAAAGAAAAAATATGGTCAGAATTTTTTAAATAACCAAGGGATAATAAACAAAATAGTTTCAATAATAAGTCCAAAAAATAAAAAAATTATCGAGATAGGCCCTGGAATGGGGGCTTTAACCAAGGAATTAGTTAAAGAATCTTCAAAATTAATTGCATTTGAAATTGATACAGATATGATAAATTATCTAAATCAAATAAATGTATTTGATGGCATTAAAAATAAAATTATTAATGAAGATTTTCTTGAAAGCAATTTAAGTGATTATAAAGAATTTGAAATTGTAGGAAATATACCATATTACATAACAAGCGAAATAATTTTTAAAATAATTGATAATAGATTTTTGTTTAAAAGAGCTGTTTTAATGGTTCAAAAGGAAGTTGCTGATCGCATAGTTGCTACGATTAATAGTAGTGAATATTCAAAACTTAGTTTAAGTTGTCAATATGTTGCAAAAGTAAAAAAAGAACTCATTGTTAAGAAGGATAATTTTACACCAGTTCCAAAAGTTGATTCAGCAATCGTAAGTTTTTATTTTTATCAAAAAAAGGATGATGATTTTGATAGAATAAAAGAGTTCTTTAAATTATGTTTTTTAGCAAGGAGGAAAAAATTAATTTGATCTCTTTCTAAAAAATATAAAAAAGAAGATATTTTAAATACGTTTAAAAAACTTAATTTGGATGAAAATATACGTATACAACAACTAGATTTAAATTGTGTTTTAAAATTATATAATTTACTTAAAGATCAATAAAATAGTCAAAAAAGGAAAAAACTATGATTAAAAAAATAACATTTATTGGCTCAGGTTCTTGAGGTAGCGCTCTTGCTAATGTTTTATCAAGTAATAATCACAAAGTTACATTATGAGGTATTGATAAGTCTGAAATTGAAGATATAAATTCAGGCATTAACTCCAAATATTTTGACAATAAAAAGTTCGATAATGAAAAAAATATAAAAGCAACTATTGATTTATCTGAAGCTTTAAGTGATTTCGATTATTTGGTTTTAAGTGTTCCATCAGCAGCAATTTTGCCTGTTTTAAAGCAAATTAAAGAGATTATTAAAGATAAAAAAATTAAATTAATAAATGTCGCAAAAGGCATAGAGTCTAAAAGTAAAAAGTTTTTTTCTAATGTGTTGAAGGATGAATTTGGAGATAATATAGAGAATTACTGTACTATCATTGGCCCATCATTTGCTACAGAAGTATTTGATAAATGCCTTACAATGGTTAACATTGTTGGTCCTAATAAAAAATTTTTAAGAGAAGTATCAAGTGTGTTTAATAATGACTATTTTAGAACCATTACAAATATTGATGAAAAAGGTTCAGAATTATTTGCAGCTATTAAAAATGTACTTGCTATTGGCATTGGCATAATAAGTTCCATTTATACATCTGAAAATACACAAGCAGCTTTACTTGCAATAGGTATAAAAGAAATTCATAATGTTTATAAAAGAATAGAACCAAAAGGTAGAGACAATCTAGGTTTTGAACTTGCTGGAGTTGGTGATATTTTCTTAACCTGCTCAAGTCCAAAAAGCAGAAATTTTAAATTTGGTCAAGACATTGCTGAATTAGGTTTTAAAGAAGCATTTGAGAAAAATTTAAAAACTGTAGAGGGATATTTTGCAGCCAAAATATTGGAAGAAATAATTCATGATTTACAAATTGATGTTCCTTTTTTAAAAAGCATTATTAATGTGATGTATCATGATAAAAAAGTAGAAAATTTATTAGATTTTATAAGTTCATATAAATAAAATGTTTTTTGGGAAAAAGTGCTTCTTTTTCCCATTTTTTTCCGTTTTTTTAAAAGATTTTCTTAAATGATAACTGTAATTTTGCGATGATGAAAAAATGATTAATTGGTTCTGTGCTGGCATTTGGCATAATTGGTGTTTCCTCTACTATTGCATGGAAGAAACATTCTGTAGAAATTAATAGGATAAGTAATGAAAATAATAGTCTTATTATGATTGAAGTTAAAGGTGCCGTGCTTTTTCCTGGGAAGCATTATTTTAAAAAAGGTGTTAGTTTTAAACAAATTATAGATAAGGTAAGAATTGATGGAGCAGATATTTCAAAATTTGATGTTAATAAAAAATTTGACAAAAATGAAAAAATATTTATACCTTTTTTAAAATTTTCAGAACCCAAAAGAAAAATTGAATGAAAAACTTTGTCTTCGCCTCAAGAATTAATAAGTGTTGGATTACATAAAAAATATGCTGAAAAATTATATGAATTGAGAAAGGTGAAACATATAGTTACATGACAAGATATTATGAAAATAAAAGGAATAGGTCAAAAAACAATAAAAAGAATACAAGAAGTTCTGATCGTATAAATTTTTATTTATTGGCTTTTATTTTTCCAATTTTAGTTCATTGTATTTTGAACACTAAAATTGAATCAATTATCTTTATAATTTTATTTTTATTATTATCATTCTATCTATATTGTAACAAGTGAGAAGCTTTAGGGGTTGGTCTATTAGGAATTTTTATTTACTTTTCTATTTATTTGCCGTATTTTTTTCAGACCAAAATTGACAATGGATTATATTTAATTAAGGGTTATGTTATAAAAACAAATAATAACTATTTTATAATAGAAAATAACAAAAATAATATTATTGTTTTCTATAATGATCATATGACTAGCACTCCTGTTATCCAGGGCTCATATATATCTGTTTCAGGGAATTTATCAAATGATTTAGAAAAAATTAATTTAGATAAATCATTCATTTTATCATCATCAATAAAGTATATTATTAATGAACCAAGGATTAATTTAATTTCATGACCAAAATTTAGTATTTTTGAAAAAATTAGAGGTTATGGGTATAGATATCCATATTTTTTACAATATTGAAAAACTTTATTATTTGGAATAGATGATTACAAAGTTGCAAGTGTTAAAGTAAGTCTTTTAAATGTCCCCCTATTTACTTGTAATTTCAGGAATACATTTTGACATATTATTCTTAATTATAGGTTTTTTGTTTAAACCTTTAACTAAAAAGAATTCTAAATTTATTTATATTATTCATAGTTTTTTATTTGCATATATAACATTGATAAATAATTATATGTCGGCATTAAGAAGCTTTATAATGAATTTTGTAAGCACAAAAAAACAAATCAAAAATTATAAATTTAAGCTTTTGGACGGATGAAATATATCACTAATTATTACATTTTTAATTAATCCAAATAGCATGTTTTCATTAAGTTTTATTTTTTCCTATTATTGCGCTCTTTTAATAATACTTTTGAATAATTTTTTACATATAAATAATAAAATAACAAAAACAATAGTTATATTTATACTTGTTTATATTTTTAACATACCACTAACTTTAAAAATAAGTAAATACTATAATCCTTTAAGTTTTGTATTTGGAATTATATTGTCGCCATTATTTGAGGCGCTATATATTATTTCTATTTTTGCGTTCTGAAATTTATCTTTTTTAAATAGTATTTATATGTGGTTTGATAATTTTTTAGAATTATTGATAACACTTTTTAGACCGCTTAAGATTAATTTATTTATTCCTTGATGATTTGTACAAATTTACTTTTTTATATGGTTTGTAAGTATATGATGCTATTCTATTTTGAAAAAAAATATAGAAAATAAAAAAACCAGAATTTATCTGGTTTAAAAGTCAACGAACGTTGAAATGGCGCGCCCAAGAGGAGTCGAACCCCTAACCTTTTGGTCCGTAGCCAAACACTCTGTCCAATTGAGCTATGGGCGCATATAAATGGAGGCACCAACCGGACTCGAACCGGTAATCAGAGTTTTGCAGACTCGTGCCTTGGCCTTTTGGCTATGGTGCCACAAGCAAAATTATTATACAATATAAGGTTAATTTGGAAAAATATTTTATTAGTTTAGGTTAATTTATTTTAATTGCCTGGCCATAAAATTTTTAAATTGTTCTGTTCATACAGGAAATTTGCTTTTAACAAGAAAAGAAATATTCAATTATATTTGCATAATTTCTTTTTCTTTAGATGAAATTATTAAATCAATTTCAGAAATTTTCTTATCTACAAATTTTTGAATTTCAGCAAGAGCTCTTTTTTCTTCATCTTCTGACATTTCATCTTCAGATTTAATAATTTTATTTATTGATTGACGGATATTTCTTATTCCAACTTTTGCATTTTCAGCATGTTTTGAAAGACTTTTAACAAGCTCTTTTCTTCTCTCAGTTGTTAATGGTGGGAATTTAATTCTTATTTGATTTCCTTCATCTACTGGATTAATTCCTAATGAAGCATTTGTTATGGATTTAATAATATCTCTTATACATGATATGTCGTATGGTTTTATTAATAATTGTTGAGCTTCAGGAACGCTAATAGAAGCTAATTCTTCTAAAGGGGTGGGAGCATCATAATAGTTAACTCTGATGCCTTTTATTAATTGTGGATTAGCTCTACCAGTTGAAATTTTTGAAAGTTCAAAATTTAAATGATTAATAACTTTTTCAGAATCATCTTCAATTTTTAAAATATATAAATTTAAGTCCATTAGTTAGTTACCTCTGTGTGATCAATTTTTCCTTCAACTGCACGAATAATTGAGTTTTCTTCATTTATATTGAAAATAATTAAATTAATTTTATTATCACGAGCCATGCTTGTTGCAGTTAAGTCCATAACTTGAAGTTTTTTATCTAAAACGTCATCATATGAAATTTTGTCAAATTTTGTAGCATTTGGGTTAAATTTTGGATCAGAATCATAAATACCAGAAACTCCATTTTTGCCCATTAAAATAACGTCAGCTTTAATTTCTGATGCAAACAATGTAGCAGCTGTGTCAGTTGTAAAATATGGTCTTCCAGTGCCGCCAACAAAAATAACTATCTCGCCCTCTTTTAAATATTTTATAGTTTTTTCATTTATATAGTTTTCAGCTACTTTTTGATCAACAATAAGTGAAGATTGAACACGAGCCTTTAGTCCAACTTTTTCAAATCCACTTTTTAGTGCCAAACCATTCATAATTGTTGCTAGCATACCAATATAGTCTGCCCTATTTCTGGGTATTCCATTTTTTTCAGCGCTTGCGCCTCTTCAAAAATTGCCCCCTCCAATTACAATACTGATTTGGATACCTTTTTCAGATATTATTTTTAATTGGCGAGCTATGTCTTCAACCATATCATAATCTATAGCCAATTTTTTTTCTTTATTGACTAAACCTTCACCAGAAAGTTTTATTAAAATTCTGTTGTATTTATAAATTTTATCCATAAAAACCACCTTGATATTTTATTAATTCAATTATAAATTAAAAATAAAAAAAGTATCTTATAGTGTGTAAAGTCACAAAAATACTTTTTAATAATTTTTTGTTTTAATAATCTTTTTGAATCATATTTTTTTAGGAACAGTGTATCTTGAATGAAAAGTTTTGTAATAGCCCTCGTTTGCTATTATTCCTAAATAAATAAAATATGACATTGTCGATACTAATAATGCAATATACATAAAAACACTAAAAGTTCCAAATTTTTTATAATCAATCAATGATGTTAAATATCCAAAAAATGTGATAAAAATCATTGTTGGAACTGCAGCAATTAATACTCCTAGCGATATAAAAGATCATGAAATTTTAAAAGCAGGAGCATGCTTAAAAAGCAAACCTAACCCCACATATAAATTGATCATTAAGTAGATAGAAAAGAAAATATAAAAAAATAAATTTTTATAAAGTTCAGAAGACTTATCTAATCCTAAGCTTTTGTAAATTGATAAATAAACAAATGCTGATACAAAAATAAAAATAGTTATGAATAAAACAGTAAAAAAACCCTTAACCCTATTTATAAATCAGTTTCCAGTTGTTTCATGACGGTAAATGTAATTTATACTGTATGAGAATCTCGCAAATCCTCCTGATGATATTAGAATAGATGAAATGAATAAAATTACGATAACCATATATGTTCCAGTTTCAAAGGAATTAGGTAAAAACTGTGTAAAGGAACCTAATCCAGGTATTATCTTCTGTAATATCTCTTGATCGAATAGAGTGTGATAGTCTCCATTAAAATTCACAAATTTTAATAAGTGATAAACAGTTGCTATTATAGGAATAAATGAAATTAACATATAAAAAGCAAACGAAATTGGTATAAAAACAAAGTCGCGGCCGGTAAATTTTACATAAACTCTGTTGATTAACTCATTTATTTTTGTTTTATTTCGTTTAATTCTTTTTGAGGCGGTTATGATCATTATTCATTTTATAAAGAACATTATGATTATTTCAAAAAGAGTTTTTTTATTTTTCCCAGTAGGTATTATATTTTTACTAATAGCTGATTTTTTAATCAACTCATTATATTTTTTTAGAATCAGTTTAGGATTTTTATTAGAATATATCTTTGTTTTCACTTTGCGAAATCCTCCAATACATCTTTTTTTTATGTTTTTAAATAAAAAAACCAGAAAAATCTGGATTCTTAAGCCTCTTGAGATTCAACAACAGAATAATCAAAATCGGTTGGTACTTTTTTACCAAAGTGTTCAACTTCCACTGTTACTTTTTTAATGTTATCAAATGTTTCTAAAACCTTACCAATTGTGCCTTTAAAAGGACCATCAATAATTTCAACAATCTCACCAACTAAGAATTTACCTTCAATTTTTCCTTCTTTAAAGTCAGAAATTAATTGTTTCTCTTTATGGAATGATGCTTCTATTTCTCTTTTGCTTACAGGAGTAGGTTTTGTTCCTTTTCCGGCCGATCCTATTAGTCCAGTAACATATTGAGTGTTACGCACGACGAATCAAGCTTGGTCAGTCATATCCATATTTATAAAAATATATCCATTATAAATATTGTTCATTTTAATTTTATAAGGTTCTCCAAGAGCTTTTTTTTCTGCTTCTTTTGCAGTCAAAACAGGTTTTTTAAAAATTTTAAAAGCGCCTTCTTCACAGGCATTTTCATTAAAACAATCATCAACTTGTTCACTAACAATTCTGTTTTTTAAAGATTCAACAACTTTGTCTTCCTTACCTGAAACAGTGCTTATCATGTATCATTGAAAATTACGCATTATGTATTCCTCCTGAATTTATTCCTGTTTTTGTGAAAGCTAAACCCACTAGTGTGAAAAAACCAATAACAATAAGTGTGAAAATAATAGTAAATATTATAACTTGCACAAATGATGCCCAGCTTTTTTTAGCAGAAGGCCATCTAACTCTTTTTAGTTCTTTAATAAATTTACGAACATAATATTTTTTCTTTTTTTCTTGCTTTTTCATTATTTTTCTTCCTTGTGCATAGTGTGTTCATTACATTTTGGGCAAAATTTTTTTAATATTAATCTATTTTCATTGCCTATACTTTTCTTAATTGAATAATTTAAACTAAAACATTTTTCACAACCTAATGTTACTTTTTTCCTAAACATATTGTTATTATAATAAATATTAAATCAAATATATAGTATTTTTTTTATTCAAATTTAATACTTAATAATTTTAATTGTTATAAAAAATACTCATTTTTTTAATCAAATTTAATCTAATTTCATTTATTTTTTGCTTGGTATATGGGGTTCATTGATCATTAATTAGCATTTGAGTGTTTTGATTTTCTTCTTCAGTTAAGAATATATTTAAAAAATTTGAAATATCAATATTATCTATGCTTTCATTCAAAATATCTTCTGATGTTTTATCGGGCAATGAATAAAATTCTTCATTTGATATCATTTCAGAATCTATTTTTCTTTTCTTTCTGGTTCAATATTGTATTTTATTCAAACAAAAGTTTTTTGCTACTTTACAAATGTAGGCATCAAAAGATGAATTGGGATTATACTGATATTTTTTTGTATATTTTGGGGCCATGTATAAAAATTCATTATAAATATCATCGCTTGTTAATGAAATTTTTGGTTTTCAACTCAAAATATTTTGAAAAATAGGATATATCTCTTTTTTATGATTTTTGTCTACTAAATAAATTATTTCATTATTTGAAAGGCTATTTATTATAAATGGCGTTTCACTTTTTTTAAAATTTAATATCTTTCTTGCTTTTTTCATTATTATCTCCTTATGTTTAATGTCATACATATTTTTACAAATTAAACATAATATTTTTCCTATTTAATTCCACTGTGGATATCTATTTTTTTAGTTTTATTTTTTAATTAAATTTTTCCTAAAATAACTATAAAACAGGTGAATATTACAAAAATAAAACAACAAAATATTAATATTTTGTTGTTGATAATTTGTGGATAACTTCTTATTGTGTTTTTTAATTTAATTGTCCTCAATTTTTTTAATCATTTCGAACAATAAAATTCCAGTTGCAACCGATACATTTAATGATTGAACTGAACCATTCTGTTTTATGTAAATCACTTGATCTGATAATTTTAAAATTGGCTGTGAAACACCTTTCATTTCATTGCCAACTACTAAAGCACAAGGATGATTATATCTAGTTTTATTATGTGATGTAGCTTTTTCATTGAGTGCGGAAGCATAAATTCAATAACCCATTTTTTTAATTTTTTCTACAGCAGAATTAAGGCTTCCAACTTTAATTATTTTCATGCCAATAAAACCACCGGAGCTAATTTTTAAAACTGTTGGAGTAATGCCGACAGACCTTTCTTTAGGCAATATTATGTGTTTAATTCCAGCAGCATTTGCAGTTCTTATTATTGCTCCGAAATTGTAAGGGTCTTGAATGTGATCTAAAATAAGAATAAAATTTGGTTTATCTTTTTCGATTTCATTTAATTGATAAATTGGAAAGTCTTTCAATGTTGCAATAAAACCTTGGTGATTGTTATCATTAAATTCGCTAAAGAATTTGGTGTCTTTTATTTGAGATTTTAATGTTGAAATTTCATCAATCTTTTTTTTGTTAATTTCTGAATTCACATAGATATTTTCAATCGGCATCTTTGCTTTTACAGCATCAATAACACTATTTTTGCCACAAATAAATAATTTTTTCATAAATATCCAATTTTTAAATTAATTTTTTTTGTATTAGTTTATTTCTTATAGCATCAGCATTTTTGTAATCTTTTTTAGAAAGAAATTTTTTTCATTTTGCAAACAAATCTATGCTTTTTTCATAGTATTTTTTATCAACTAATTCTGGCAAAATAACAGAAAAAATTGTAAATAAATTTTTAGCAGCAAAAATGTTTGGTTCCTTGTTAAATCTCTTTATTTCTTCATTTACTAGTAAATTAAAATCAGAAAATTCAAGATTAGATACAGCTTTATAAGAGTTCTTTAAAAACTCTCTTTTCTTACATTTTGTGTATAAATTTTTAGTATTAAATGTTGTTAAAATTTTAAAAATTATTTTTCTATATTTAATTTCGATAGATTTCATGTTGTTAATTAATTCAGGTGTTATATTAATGTTTGCAGTTATTTTGGAATTTAAAAAAATAAGTTTTAACAACAGAGGAGAATGTTTTTTTACAAAATCCTTAACTAGTATCACATTTCCTAAAGATTTAGACATTTTTTCGCCATCTAATGCTATTTGACCACATCTAATTCATCTACGAGCTATAGGTTTTTTAAATAATGCATAATGTTGAATATTTTCATTTTCATGATGTGGAAAAGTTAAATCCATTCCACCACCATGGATATCTACTCCAGATGGTCCAAAATGCTTATTTATTAATGCACAACATTCAGTGTGTCATCCAGGTCTTCCTGAGCCAAAATTTGAGTCAAATTTAATTCCTTTAGTTGTGGTTTTTCATAATGCAAAATCTGCCTTATGCTTTTTGCTGTATTCTTCATCTTCATCAAAAAACATATTAATCAATTTTTGTTTTGAGACTATTCCATAGTATTTTTCGTTTTTTAATATGTCGAATCAAATGTTTTTATTTTCATCTTTATATGCGTTTTTTGATAAATATAAATTATTTATATATTGAATGATATTTTTTATATTTTTTGTTACATTTTCAATCTTTGTTATTGTATTAACGTTGAATTTTTTAAGTATTGCTCTATACTCTTTTAAATAAAAATTTGAAACTTCACTTTCATTTTTCGATTCAGATAGTGCTTTATTAATTATTTTGTCGTCTATATCTGTAATATTGTGCAAAAAGAAAAATTTTTTTCCTTGTGCTCTATATGCTTTTAGCATTAAATCGAATGTAATAATTGGTCTTAAATTTCCAATATGGGGGCTATTATAAAGAGTTGGGCCACAAACATAAATTTTTAGCATATTTTTATTATAAAACATAAACTAATAAACATACCAAAAGTTTAAAATTAATGTTTTTCTTATTTTTTTATTATTTTTCTTAATTAATATATAATTTTAATTATTTATAATATTTAATCTAATAAATAATATTTAACCAATTTATAACAATTTTTGTATTTTTTACCTGCACACTGCTGTTAAAAAAATCAAAACTAATTTATTAGATTAACTGATAGGAGAATTTATGGCAAAAATAAACCTTAAAAAACAAGTTTGGCATAAATATGCAATTTCAGCAGGTATTCTTGTTGGAGCTACTGCTATTGTGCTAGGATCTATGTATGCATTTTCTAAGAAGTCTAATGAAAAATTAGGAAGAAAAAGTTTTGTATCAGAAAACGAACTAAGTAATATCTTTATCGATAAGAATACAAAGCCTAAGACAGATTTTATAGAAATTCACAATAATAAGCAAAAGATCGAATATCTTCCAAATGAAGATAAGGTTGTTTTGGATAGTAAGCAAATTAGTGTTGAACAATATTTAGATCAATACTATAAAAAGCACCATGCACTTCCTTATTTGAACATTAAGTATGGTTCATTTAATTTTTATAATAAGTACATTGAAGCTGTTAGCCCACGTGAATTCTTTAAATTTACCGAATGATTCATGAAGAATGTTTCATGAGGACCTGAAATTATTACACTGAAGTCGTTTTCAATTGTTAAGGGTGTTGAAATGAACGGTAATAGTATTACTCTTGGTTCACACTCAAACAAGAATAAAGAATATACAACAATCCAATTCTTCCCAGATGCATTTTTTGGAACACTTCCAATTTACTCTGAACTAAGTGGTAGAGGTAATGCTCAAGATTCGCTTGCATACAAGATTAATAAGAAGGTCTTAACTGAACCAGAGTTAAGAGAGTTTTTAGCTAACATTAGTAGATACAATTCTCTATCAAATATTTCAGAAAAAACAATAAGAGAAAATTTCTTTAGAAACATTACAAATGTAAATTACCTTAAAGGACAAAAGGTTTTTGCGATAAGGAAAAATGGACAAAAAGATAATTTATCAGCAAAAGCTTTTTCTGAGGTGGAAAAAAATAGATATGTTGAGAATTCTCCATATCTTTTAGTAGTTGCAGCAAGTAATGAGTCTGAAGCACGTAAAAAGTTGAGCGATAAAATTAGTCAATACAAGAACCATGATAAACACAACTTAATATCTTTTATTGATCCAAATACTGTTGCTCTTG
Source organism: Mycoplasma tauri (assembly GCF_016925555.1). Taxonomy (GTDB): domain Bacteria; phylum Bacillota_I; class Bacilli_A; order Mycoplasmatales; family Metamycoplasmataceae; genus Mycoplasmopsis; species Mycoplasmopsis tauri. Next base: position 37,362 of record NZ_CP070479.1, read on the forward strand.
AAGAAAAAACAATTTCATTTGCTAAAATAAAAACAAATACATTTAATGATACAAATAAAATTATTGACAAAGAATTATCATTAATTTTTGATGATGGCTCTTCATACAACATTCATCAATCTTTCGATGAAATTATTTCAATTTTGAAAAATGACCAAGGCCAAGATATTCAAAATAAACTTTCTAACTTTAAACAATTCGATGGAGCTATTGAACAATTAAAAAATGATATAGAAGATTTAAAAGCAAAACAAAATGAAGCTATTAAAAGTAGAGTTCAAAATGGCGAGTATGATGAAAAGAATATTGACAATATAATCAGTGATTTAAATAAATTGCAACTTTTATATACTGAGTTTGCAATGATTAATAGCACAATTAATGGCATGCAAGAAGATGTTCAAAGATTTTCTGCAGCTATTGAAGGTCTTGAGAGATTAAATGCTGAAGTTTCTTCGTTAGATCAAGAAATAAAAACTATTACGAAAGAAATTGATGATTTAAAAGCTAAAAAAGAAGAAACAGAAGAGTCTAAAAAAAGTGAAATTGAAAGTGAAATTAGAAAGAAAACTATAAGACACGAAGATCTTAAACAACAATTAATAGCTAAGAAAGCTAATCAAAAAGCTGCTTCTGATTTTCTTAGTTCATCTGAATTTATTAATAGAAAAAATGAACTTAATAAACAAAGAAAAGACCTTATTGCAGCTAATGAAGTTAATATCAAAAAGCTTGATGATGCTATTGCAAAATTAACAGAAAAAGAATCAAAACTTAAATTTAACTTACAAGCAGAAAAACAAAGAATTGAATTATTAATTAAAAATGCTAAGAGATTGCTAGATGACGATCTTAATATTTTGAAAAAAATTAATGAATCTACATCTGGATCTGATTTATTAAAATTACTTATTGACCAGTTAAGCGAAAATAAGAAGAGATCTGATGAATTAGCAAAAATTGAAAACGATCAAATTTCTTCAGGAATGATTTTTGATACAAAGAAAGAATTGGTTCAAAAATATTCATTTATTGAATCAGAAATTGAAAACTTAGTGCCAATTGTAACTAACTTTGCTACATTTTTAAATGACAACAACATCAATTTATTACTTGATGATTCTTTTGCTCAAAAAACTAATGCAGAAAAAGTCAAAATTTTAAAAGCAGTAGATAAGAAAATTTTTGACACAAATTCAAGTTTGCAAGGAATTATTACTGGTAGAGAACAAAACAAAAAATTTGTTGAAAAAGAATACTTTTTTGCAGATTCAGCTTACTTACCAAATCAATTAATTTCTATTGAATCTTTAGTAGAAGCAAGTGAAAGAGCTCAGTTGAATTGAAGAGATTTTTATAATATTAAACAGTTTGCTAATGATAGAAAAAATATAGCTCAAAATTCTGATACAGTGTTTTTTGCATATTCAAAAAATGGATTTAAAGATGCAAGAAACAGCATCAAACTTCCTAGTGATTTTGATTCTAAAAACTTTAATGAAATTGAATTGAATAAAGAAAAAGATGCTCTTAAAGCCAAAAAAGCTGAATTAGATCAAGCAAAAGCTACAATTAACAAGAAAATATCTCTTGTGTATTCATTAATTAAGCCATTCCTTAATCCAAGTGAGGATGATGAAAATCTTGCTAAAATTTATAACCAAAAACCAGGTGATTATCATATTTTAGGTAGCGATGAAATTTCTAACATTTTTAGTAATGAAGATGAATTTAAAAAATTTGTTTTCTCAAATCCTAATGAAGTTTCAAAATATTTACAATTTGTTATCAATGGCAAAAATGGCACAAGTGACCAATCTAAAATTTATGGTCTTAAGAGTTTACTTGAATCTAAATCAAAAGACATAACAAGCGAAAAAGTTAAAGAATATGTAAATAGCATTATAGAGGCTGCTAAAAAAGCTTACGAGGATAGTTTTGTATTAAATAATGATACAAGCGCTGGCGCTAAAGCTATGTCTCTTATTTCTAACGGCAATTTATACAAAGTGATAAATAATTCTGCTGAAGCAAAAGCAGAAAATGATGGTGAATTCCAAAAAGTTGATCCATATCAATTAATAGCTATAGTGAATGCTATAGGTGCTTTTGAACAATCAATAAAACTTTTAAATGAATACAATGCTGAATATGAACAATTAAAGAATTTATTGGTTGAAGAAGGCAAAAACGATCTTAATATTCAAAGAAATAATTACCAATTAAATTTCTTAGAAAACATTCCAACATTGCAAAATTCTCAAGTAAATCAAATGTATACAAATGTTTTAAATGAATTTAATTCTAAACTTGATGAATACTATTCAAATATTTCAAATAATGTTTCTAAAAAATATGAATTAGATAATTTAATTTCTAATTTTGTTAATAATAGTATTCAAAATTCAGATTTTGAAGCTTTTGCAAGTTATGATAGACATAAAGAAACAAATGTTGAGACTTTAAATCAACAACTAGCCTCACTTATAACTAAGAAACAAGCTGATGAAAAGAAACTTCAAAGTCAAAAAGATAAGTTAGCAAAAGCATCAGAAGCATTAATAAGCGCATTACAAAATAAACATCAAGATGATCAATCATCAATGCATGATGAAATACTTAAAATTGCTAATAGGATCATAAATTTTTTATCAGAATTTATTAATACATCTACTGGTAATAAAGAACCTATAAGCCAAACATTATTAAAAGATTTGAATAAAAAATTAAGTGAAACAGTTCAACAAATTACTCAAGCTAATAATGCAAGACAAGCACTTTTATCTAGTTTAGAATCTGCTACAGATGAGTCTAAAAAAGATGAAATAAATAAAAAAATCAAAACTATTGATCTTTTAATTGATCGTTTATCATCACATGGAACTAGTTTAATTTTCTATATCAACCAAGTTAATTTCTTTGTTAAATGATATACAAATGAACATAATAAATTGCTTGAAATAAAAGACAAAGTAGAAGGAAAAGAAGTCCCAGCCCTACAGTTTAAAAATATATTGCAACTATTAGATGGTTCTGTTTCAGGATTTATTAATCAAAGTAATACGGGAAAACTTATTGTTTATCAGCCATTGCTAAGAGATTTAGTTAATCTTAAAAAAGCCTTAAGCGAAGTTAACCCACCAATAACACTAAAATATCAGTTAAATACACATAGAGTGTCAAGAAATTACTTTGATCTTGAGCAATCAGTTAATAGTGCACAAAGTTCATTGAATGAATTGGAAAGTGAAATTCAACTATTAGAAAAAGATATTCAAAATATCACAAAAATAAATAGCGCTTCAGAACTAAAAGAGCAATATGATAAATATATTCAATCTCGTAATAATATAATTTCACTTGAAAAGGATATTAAAACAAAAGAAGATGCTATGTCGAGCCTTCTTCCAGTTGATAATGATTTTAAAATTAAAGAACCTAGTGAAATTTCAACTCCATTGGATGAAAAAATTAATGCTCTTAATAAAGTAGTAAATGCTGAATATGAGAAAGATAAAGCATTTAGCAGAATTGAAGAAACTATTAAAGAAATCGAAGATCCAAATTCAAGCATTAATAAAGCTAAAGCAAATGTAGAAGCTAAAGAAAAAGAAGCAGGAATAACTGATAAGTTAAATGAATATAAAAAATTGGTTAATGATTTTAAAAACAATATTAATTCATTTATAAAAAACTACAAATTATCATTATTTATTCAAGGCTTTAAGAACGTTCATGGAAACATAGACTCAAGTGCTAATCGTAAATATTTCATTAGTGAATTAGAATCATTTGATAAATTAGAAAGCAATCAAAAATCACTTGTTAAAGCATTCTTTAGCAATCTAGATGTTGTTAAAGTTGTTGATTCTAAAAAAATAGTAGATAGTTTTAATGAAATAAATCTAAAAATAATACCTTTAGCAAATGAATTAACTAATTTAAACAAAAAAGTTGCTAAAGAACACTCAGATTATGTTGAAGCTATTAATCATGCATTCCAAAAAAACTTTGCAGGAGTTTATAATGAGTTTAATAATAATGATTTAACTAATCCTAAATTAGCAGAATCATTTGCAAAATTAGCCAACTTAATTAATGACTTTAATAGACAATTAAATATAAATCAAATTGCAGATGAAGAAATTAAAAGACTAAGTGAAGATTTTAAAAACATTTCTCAAAAAGTAAACAAATTTGTTGATGAATCTGGCCCATATTTTCAACGTGTAGTAGCTTACATTAATAGTGAGGCATGAACTAAAAATGGTGAAGATTTCCAAAGAGAGTTTTATATTAGAATGCTTCAACCATTAGTTGAATATGCAATGTCTGAAGATGGCAAAACAGTTGTAACTGACTTAAAAGAAAGCATATCTAAAACAGAACAAAGTGATAAAGATTCACAAATTCAATCACTTGATGATATTAGTACAATTTGAAAAACTTTAATATCTTCAATTTCTGGTGAAGTGCAACAATTAAAACTAAGAGGTACTCCATTTGACCCTAATGACATGTTCAATGTTAATTATCGTCAAATGAAGAAATCTGAAGAAAGATTGAACGAGCAATTGAAAAAACTTAATGATGAATTTAATTCAATTGACAATTTCTTAGATCTTAAAATTATTGATGTTGTAAATCATAATAAACTATATGAGTTTTACAAAAAATCACTTAGTGAATTGAAAGTGGCAGCAACACCTATAATTAAGAAAAAAATTCTTGAAACAAATAGGGCGGCATTATTTAATACAACAAATGATTGAACAAATAGTGATGATCTTATTGTTGCTAAATCAAAAATTGAACTTATAGATATCTTAACAAAAAGAGGAATCTTTAAATCAGGTGTAACAAACGATCAAATTAATCAATTTATAAAAAGAGTTGATTTAGGTGATGTTTCAAAAGATGGTTCAAAACTTAATATAACCCTTCATGAAATAGATACTGTTAATCAATTCATAAAAAATCTTAATGGAATTGTTCCAAATGTTGGCAGTCAATATATTAAATTATCTGTTGATGCAAATGTTGACAGAAAAGTTCTTAATGAAGTAGATAATTTATTTTCAGTTCTTGGTTACAAAAAAATGGTTGTTCCAACATTAATCAAAGAACAAAATGAAATAAAAAATAATGAAACTGATAAATTTGTAAAAACTTATGATGTGTTTGCAAGTGCATATGAAAATCTTTTTGATCAATTGCTAGTTGAAGTTCCATATGCTGGTGAATGAATGGAAGGCTTACATATAGCTAAAAATATAAATTCAGATGGTGTTATTGAATACAAATTAGAAAATGGCAAATATTTAGGTTTTTCTAAAGACTCTCGTGTTGGTTTATGAGCAATTTTAAAAATGTCAGATCCAAACTTTAAAGGAATTTCAACAGATTTCTTAAAATTTGTTGGAGCCCATGAATATGGACACCATATTACACTAAATGGTGCTCATGATTTAAGTAATAAAGGAAGCAACCCTATATTTGTTAGTGCCCTTACACCAAATGTAACTCCAAATATTAATAACTATTACAACAAAGATGTTGTTGATCTTTACTTGAAAGCACGTACACACGTTAAATTAGGCACACAACGTCTTCTTGATGAATTCGGTGTTATTAAAGATTATGGTGAATATGCGACATTTAGTTTTGCTAAAAAAGACAGTGATGGAAAAATTACATTTGAAGATAAACCTGGAGACAGGGTTAAATCATTAGAAAAAGAATCAGACATTTGAGGTGTTGAGTTAAATAGTCAAGATCTTCGTAAAGCATTATCTAACAAAAATAGAAGATTTTTACAAGATTTTGCCGGTATGCTTCAAGCAGTTAAATCAAGAAGAGAACAAAATGGATTAAACACTCCAGACGATGAAAAATGGTTGAGTCCTTTTGACTTATGAGTTATAAATGCTATTGACTTTTATTCTGGAACCCTTAACCCTACTGTTAATAGTTCATTCTCTAAGGATATAGCTGTTAAATACATGTACAAAGATGAAAAAGGTGAATATAAATTCCTTCCTGCTTCATTGTCAATGCTTAAAGGTTTAATCAAAGATGGTTTAGGAAATGAAATTCAATTTGTTGAAGAAAAATCTAATGGTATTACAGAATTAGTACCTCTTGTTGTTGAAGGTGAAAAGAATACAAAAGGTGAGTATGTTATCATTCATAAAATTTTAATGTTTGAAAAGAATGGATCGCCAATTATAAATGTTCCCCTTGGTGTAGATTTATCAGATAAAACTAATCCAAATTATGACCCTCATGCTGTTAAATTTGTTAATGAAAAAATTAACACTGTTACTAATGCTATTAAATCACTTGTTGTTGATAGGTTCAACATTAATGGTTGAAACACTCCAAACACTAGAATAAGTGTTGATCCACATATTGATTATAGATATTCAGCTGCAAAAGGAATTTTTGGTTCTTCATTGCCTTCTACTGTTGATAATATGTTTAAAAACATATTTAGAGACCAATTAATTAGAAGAAATCCAGAAACTGGTTCATATTCTGATTCTCAAGAAGCTAAATTTATGAAATACTATAACAATGATGGAACTGTAAACAATGACATTAATTTTCCAAAAAGAGTTCCTGCTAGTTTAGTGTATGCTAACCCTGCAGTTGCATCAGGAGCTACTGAAAGTGACATTAAATTTGGACAAGTTGTTGAAACATTATTCACAGCTGGAAATTCTTTAAATGGACTTGTAAATGGTGGTGCAGGTCAAATATTATTCATTAATAAAGACAAAACTTATATTCCAAATACTAAATTAGATTCTGCATTTACTGATATGTTTTTTGCATCAACATTACCAAGAGATTACTTACAAGCATTTAATACCAAAAAATTATTAAGATGACTTTCATCATATACTCAAGAGTTTATTCAAAATACACAAAATCAAAGTGCTCTTTGGAGTCTTCATGATAAAAATGGTGGAAAAATAACTGTAAACAGAAGAAATATTAGAAATACTCCATTTAATGATGTAGCTAAAATTAGAATGAACTACAATATGAACATTAAACAAAAGGATAGTGATATATTGAATGGTTTATTTGGCCTTATAAAAAATAAGGATGGAAATGTAAGTACATCATTAGAGTTTACTGATTATAAAGAATGATTAGACTTTGTAACTGTTGATTTTTCTAAAGCAAAATATAATGCTACTTCAAAAGCAGTTAATTGAGACATGGAATATGTAAAATCAAAAGTAGATCTTGATAAATTTATTAATGATTACAAAGTTAATGTTTTAGATGAAGTTGACAAAAATGTTGGCATGTCTGAAAAAGAAAAACAAGCATTCCATGAGTTTTATAATGTTGCTCAAGCAGATACTTCTAGACAGTTATGAGCAAATGAAGTTATGCGTAGATTCAGTTCATCTATTTTTGCTATGTTTACAACAAACTATTCAATTGAACAGTTAAAACAAAACCCTGACTTATTATGAATTTTTGATAAAGAACATGGCTATGGTGAATTCAAAAAATCTGAATTTAGAATTGATAGTCCTAATCCATTAAAATGGGAAATTGGAAAAGATCAATTTATTAATGCTTATCAAAAATTTGCAGATGAGCTTGATGGTGTTAAATTAAATCAAATTACTTTATTTGATTCTCTAATTTTAGATGGTAAAACACAAGCGTATACAGATCAGACTGTTATAAATATAGCATTAAGTAAATTCCTACTTATCGATATATTTTTATCTATTGCATCTGGTTCATTTGTAACATCTCCATCTCAAGATGTTCTTAATTATTTTGCAAGTAAGAATGAGCGTAAATTTAATGAATTATTCTCAGATTATACATATAACTTTGCTGAAGTTATTAATCGTGATAACTTACAAATCACATATTCTCCATCTAATGATGACTTTGGAAATATGCCATCATTTTTATCTGGAATAAATGAAGCAAATACAGGATTAGAATATATAGTTGACGGTACAAGTACTAAAAAATGATTATCAAAATCATTGAAACTTAATGATCGAAGAGGCAGAAACGGTATTAATAATGCAATTTTAGACGTTGAAAGATTAGCAGACGAAGAAAGAAAACGTAGATCTGATTCTTTAGGCCTAAAATATAAACAAAATACACTATCAATAGATAAAAATCTTAATGATGCAGGTAATTATAGTAATCATTACTTTGGAGATTTCCAATCAATTAATAATGGTTGATTTAAAGATAGATGATATCGTGATTTCTTGAACTTTAAACTTTATGATGATGATGGTAAAGATATTCAAGACGATACTATTAGAATCAAAGATTTAGAAGGAAAAACTGTTAAATCAAGAGCTAGAGCATACTGACAATACTATATTCAATCTCAAGGTGTTGGAAAAAGAAACATTTCAACTATATGAAGAGATCAAAATAAAGATGCCTTAGCTATGTTTGGATACTTATCTAGTGATGTAGCAGACAAAGCAAACTATTTAGCTTTTAAAAATAAAGAAACTGGTGAAGTTAAAACTTTAAAAATAACCAAACAAAATACTGACAATATGTTCTACTACAAATCACAACATATTGAAAATGAAAAAAGATATAACGAAGCAAAAACCCAAGAGGAAAGAGATGCTATTCGTCATACCTTAAAACATGAAAAATATGATTATGTTGATGCAAACGGAAGACATCAAGGAACCGGTTTTGTGTCATGGGTTAGTGATTATGCAATAATGGCTAAATATAGAAATGCTTTATTATTACCTGGTAGTTATTCTATTTATTTCTCAAGTGATGCAGAAGGCCAAAAAGATATCCTTAATGTAGATCTTGGTTCTTGAGAATCAATAGCAGAAAATGGTAAAACATTCTCACAAGCCCCAATTAGAATAGAACGTGCTAAGAGACCTTACAAAACTGATGAAAATGGACATAAAGTTTATGAATATACATTACATGTAAATAATCAGTTTAATGGAGTTAAATAAAAGGAGGAATGTATGAGAAGAAATAAATTATTATTAAATTTTAGTGCTATATCAACAGTTATTGTTCCAACACTTGTTGTAAGCTGTGCAAAGACAAACAGTCAAGAAAAAAGAAATTTTGATCTTGGACTTGCATCGGAACCAATCAACTCATTAAACTATATAAAGTTTGCTTCTGTCAATAAGGTACTTCCTTCCTTGGTCGAATCTCCACTTAAACCAGGTCCAAATGAATCATTAAAAAGAGTTCTTAGCTTGCCAGAAATTCCTATGGGTGCTTATAATAATGACCAGAAATTAACTCAAAAAGATATTGAAGAAGGTGTTACACTAATTGATAAATATTTTGCGAATAATTCTCCATCATCAGTTCCAAGTGGAAGCTTTTTTCCACTTGATCAATTTGGAACTACAACAGGTACACTTTCATCAGATAAAACTGAGTATCAGCCAGTAAGCATTTTACAAAGCAACAACAAAATCCAATCAATGAATATTTTGTTGAATGATGGAATAAGCCGTTGAAGTAATGGCGATCCAGTTACTGCAGATGATTATGTCGATGCCGTACATTATGTTCTTGATCTATCAACAGGTTCTCAAAAACTTACAGGAGTTTTACAAAGAAAATTTTCTCATGCACAAGCAGTTGTAGATCTTCAACAAGAATACATTAAAGAATTCGGTATATCATATAAGAATCCTTTCCAGTATCCAGAACTCATAAAGGTTAATGGAAATTATGTTTATGATGTATTTAATCCAAATTACAAATTATTCCCATCTCAAATTGATGAGATTTTAAAAAGTTCTAAATTTGCAGATGAAGAAATTAGTAAAGAAAGAGAAGCAGAGTTAAGAGCAAAAGAAGAGGATATTTTAAAAAGACTTAAAGTCGCTGTTCATAAACTTGGTTTATATACCGGTAGACTTTATTGAAATTATTCAAATAAAGAAATAATCTCAAGCATTCCTTACTCTCCAGATTTTGACCCAAAAGCTGATGAAACTATAATCATGCTTCCTAATGAAGATTATTTATATGGAAACCATACTCCTGAAGAATTGAAAGAAATTCCGCAAAGAAAAGCTGTAAAAATTAAAAAATATTTATTCTCTGATCCTAGACAAAAGTTTTCTAGTTTGTTTGATGATTTATTAGTTAAATCAAGAACTTTAAAAAGTAAATTATTTGTTAAATATGATCCTAACAATGTTGAAGAATATAATAATGCTGTAAATAAACTTTATAAGGAAAATACATTAAAAAATAATTTCATCGATGATTTTAATGCAAAACATTATAGATGAAGCAGAGAGCTTGCACTTGATGAATACTCTTTAAGAATTGAATATTCAAATAGTGAACCAACTTCTTTATCTAATGCAGTTACAGATTTACAGTCTCAACTTGTTCCTATTAATAGAAAATTTGTTGAATCTATTGGTGGAATTAATGAATTTGGATTAACAGCAGATAAATTTTTAACAAATGGTCCTTTTAATTTATCAGAGACAGTTTTAGGCCCACAAGGTTATTTAATGCTTAGTAAAAATTCAAAATATTACTCAGCAGATAAAACATCATCTAACAAAATAAAAATTTATTTTAGTTCTGATCCTAACATTAATTCGGCATTATATGATGACAAATATATTGCAGCTACAAAAATTCCTGCTATTCAGCAACTTTCATATTGAACAAATAAAGATTATCGTAGATATATGAAAAAATCATCTGGATATGGAACAATTGCTTTTGCATTTAATTTAGATAGAGAGCGTTATGAAAATCTTTCAGCTGATAGTTCTTCAAAATATTTATATGATGAGAACTTGAGAAATGCTATCTATTATGCTATAAATAGAAATGATATGTTGAACATAGTTGGATGAAATTCATCATATCCAGTTATTACATGGACAGCTTTTGGCCATGGTTCAACTTCATTTGGTGATGCTATTGAAATTGCATTCGACCATGATGAAATGTATACTAAATTTGATGACAAGTTTTCAACTCCAATCCCAATTCAAAATTACACACACCTTGATCACTTATCTAAAAATTATAACTTTGAGCATGTTGATAGAACGGATAAAGCTTTTCATGTAAATATTGCTAACCAATATATGGATGAATTCAAAAGACAAAATCCAAATGTTCAAAAAGTGAAGTTAAAATATATTTCTAATTCTACTGATGAGCAACAAAATGCTGGTATTGCGCTTCAAGATTTCATGTTAAAAGCTTTTGGCGGTTTCATAGAAATTGAAATAAAGAGTCTTCCAGAAAATGTTTACGAAGATTTTAGAACTAGAGGAGAATTTGATATTTTATATAGAAACTTTGATGCCTATGGTACAGATGCATATAGCTATGTAAAAGTATTTTTCAGAACCGATGAAATAGATTCTAAAAATGCAAAACAAACAGGTTTTAGAAATAACCCTTCTGGTTCATGAACTTATGAAAAATATTTCACTAAATTAGGCTATAAATTAGATAAATTCGGAAATCCTTTTTTAGATGAATCTCATAAAGAAGCTGTTGAAAAACTTAGAAAACGTTTAAGAATTACAGAACAAGTATGAAATAAAATTGTTGAACTTTCTCTAAGAAAAGTGTCTTATATTAAAGATGGAAAACAAATGAGTGAAAATATTTCAGAATTTAATGACCGTTTTACATCATTTTTCACAAGTCAATTTACTGAAAAAGAAATTAACGAAGAAGGATGAAATGAGCAAAAAGCATTTGCAATTATTGGTGCTTTAGAGAAAATTATTCGTGATGGCGCTCCAATTGTTCCTTTAATGGAAGTTGATACTTACTGAGAAATTTCCAGAGTTAATGGAGCTGAAAACTTATTTACTTATTCACTTCAATTTGCATATGATACAGCGTTTCCACCAAAACCTACATTACCAACAGATATTAAGGAGGATGAACTATAATGCAAGATAATTTAAAGGCAAATAATTCTTTTCAATATGTAGAGGATTTGTCAAATTTGAAAGCTTTTAAACTTGTTAATTCTAATGAAGTTGTAGATTTTAACAATAAATATAGGAGAAAAACGCAGTGATATCAAAAAATATTTAATATTAAATCTCCTTACATTAAGAGTTTGTTTAAGGTTTTCTCAATACTAGCAGAATTTATGCTAGTTGCATTCATTGTTATAACAATAACATTCTTTTTAATAAACTCTGTTCCAGGCGGCACGGGTCTAACTTCAGGACTTGAAGAAGGAGCTAGAAAGGCTGTTGAAGAAAAATATGGTCTTAATGAACCATTAATTGTAAGATACTTAATTTACCTTAGAAACCTTTTCCATTTTGACTTTGGTATATCACTTTCAGTATTTCCAGGCCAAAATATTAATGATTTTGTGTGAATAAGATTTTATAAAAGCTTTTTAATTGGTATATTCTCAGTTATGCTAACTCTATTAATTGGGATTCCGCTAGGTGTTTATGTTGGTTCTAATCCAGATAAATTGCCTGACCATATAGCAACAATAGTTGTTTCAATTTTTTCATCGATACCATCATTAGTATTTGCTTTATGATTGTTATTGATAGGTAGAAAATTAAATATGCCTTATTTATTCAATGAAAAAGACATATCTACTTATGTTCTTCCTGGTTTAGCTCTTTCATTAGGTTCTATTATTGTTTATATTAAATATATAAGGACCGAATTAAACAGAGAGCTAAATTCTCAACATTGTAAATTCTGTTACTTAAAAGGTGTTACAAAAAGACGTTTTGTATGGACACATGCATTGAAGCCAGCTCTTTTCCCTATCGCTACATTTTTCCCAGTTGTTATTTTTGGTAGTTTTATTGGTTCTTTGTTTATTGAACAAATATTCTTTATTACAGGTAGCGGTGGGTTATTGCTAAATGCAATTACTTCTAAGGATTACAACATAATATTATTTATGGTTACATTATTTTCACTTCTTACAATTCTCTCATATACATGTAGAGATGCTTTATATCAAATTATAGATCCACGTATTAGGAGAAGGGGATAGTTATGACTAAAATATCAAAATGACTTAAAAATAATTCCCGTAAAAGAAGAATGATAATGGAAAGTCCAAATAATATAGACGGAGAACATCTAGCTCCTAATAAATTCTTAAGACCGCTTGCATATAAACAATGACAATTTATTGGAAATTTATTTGAATTTAGCGAAACAAGCAGAATGCATAATCGTCAAAAACCTTTTGTTGAATTCTTTTATCGTTTTAGTCGTTCATTTGCTGGTGTTTTTGGTTTAGTTACATTGTTAACATTAATAATTCTTTCAATTTTTATACCAATGATAACTCCACATGATCCACTTGTTATTTCACAAGAAAAAAGATATGAAACTTTTTTTACTAATGGGCATATACTTGGTACAGATTATCTTGGTAGAGATTTATGAGCGCGTCTATGATACGGATTACGTTATTCATTAATGCTTTCATTTGTTGCGACATTTATACAGGTTATAGTTGGTTTATTTATAGGAATAATGATGGGTCACTTTAGAATTTTTGACAAAATAATGACTTTTGTTATAAAAATTATTTCAAATGTTCCTTCTATAATTATTCTTATTACAATAACAATTATTTTAAAACCTACATTCTGAGTTATGGTTTTTGCATTGTCATTTACTTCATGAGCAGGTATAGCTAATCAAATGCGTTCTCAGGTATTGCGTGCAAAATCATTTGAATGAGTTAGTGCTTCAAAAATATTAGGCACTCCTACACATAAAGTTCTTTTAAATTATTTACCAATTCTTATTCCTTTATTAATTACAGAAATTGTATTTCATATTCCGGGAATTATTCTATCTGAAACATCACTTGCATTCATAGGTTTATCTATACCTAACATTGCAACACTTGGAAACTTGATCAGTGATGGTTCAAAAAACTTTACAGTATTTCCAAGATATGTACTTGTGCCTTCATTTATGCTTATTTTAGTAACAACATCAATTCAGTTAATGGCAGCTGCCGTTCAAGATAGTCTTTTAAGACAAAGATAGGAAACACATGACAGAAACTATTGAACTTAAAAAAAATCCTGGATATAGTAAAAAATTTGCTAAACCAATCATGTTAAAGAATCTTCCAGAACCGCTTGATTTAATGGAAATTAAGAACGAAAAAGGTAAAGGTTTTTGAAGAAATTTTAAAGATTATTGGGTTGAATTCGGTCGTAAGATCAAAAGATGTTTTTATTGAAAAAAGCAAAATATTGATATTTTTACAGGCACAAAAAAAGAATATGTTTGCGGCGAAGAATTGAATGTTGCAGCAGAAATTGAGAATATTTATTTGACATTTAAAAACCCAGCTAATCCTAAAGAGAAAAATCTTGTTCTCCGTGGGCCAAGTCTAAAAATTTACGAAGGTAAGGTACATGCTCTTATTGGCGAATCAGGTTCTGGAAAATCTGTTATTACATCGCTTTTATATGGTTTAACTGGAACTAATGCAATTATCGAAGGTGGAAAGATTAAATTATATGGTTTAGAAGTACAAAATTTCACATTATATAATTGAGAAAAATCTAAACTTAGAGGAAGAATTGTTTCAGCTGTTTTTCAAAACCCTATGTCCATTCTTGACCCAACTATGAAGGTTGGAAAACAAATAATGGAAGGTATGCTAATTAATAAATTAGTTAAAAATAGAAAAGAAGCTTATGTAGAAGCAATAAAATATTTAAAATTAACCAAAATTAATAATCCAGAAGCAGTTATGAAGACATACCCACATGAGCTATCTGGTGGTATGATACAACGTGTTGCTATTGCTTCTATAGTTTCACTAAAACCAAAAATTTTAGTAATGGATGAACCTACAACTGCACTTGACCCTACAGTTCAGGCTCTTGTGCTTGATATTATTAGAGAGCTTCAAGAAAAATTTAGTATTGCTATAGCATTTATTACACATGATTTAGGAGTTGTTGCTTCTATAGCTGATTTTATAAATATCATGTATGCAGGTCAAATTGTTGAAAGTGGTACAACAAAAGAAATTCTAACTAATCCTCAACATCCTTACACATGAGGTTTGATAACATCTATGCCAGATTTTAACAAAGGTGAAAAACTCCAAGTTATTAGAGGCGCTGTTCCTTCAAATCTTAATAATATTGTTGGCGATGCTTTTGCTGTTCGTAATGATTATGCACTTAATATTGACTTTGAACAAGAACCGCCATTTTTCCAAATTTCACCAACTCATTTTGTTAAAAGTAACTTATTAGATTCAAGAGCTCCTAAATATGAGCCACCTAAAATTATTTCTAAACTTTGATCTAAATATAATAATAGGCTAGAAAAAATATATGGCGCTGATGATATGTATGTCTCAGATGTTGAATTTAATAAATATTTAAATTTTGCAAATGTTCATAATGATAAAGCTGATAATCTTTGAGAAGAAAGAAATCAGATTTTAAGTGAACGTAATAAGAATATTAAAGATAAAAGTGCGAATTTTGAAAGAAAGAATCAATTCTTTAATAAGTATTATGGTTATAACCATGAATATAATGAGGATAGGTAATTATGAGTAAATTTTATGTAGAGAAAAAAAGCTTTGGCAAATCTTTATATCGTGAGCTAACGCCTGGAACAGAAGAAATGTTAAATTCTTATCCTAACAAGGATGTTCTTGTTGAAGTTAGAAATCTTGATATTACCTATGGTTCAAATTTTAAAAGCTTTAAAGCAATTAAAAATCTTAATTTAAATATTTATGATGGTGAAGTTCTTGGCCTTGTTGGTGAATCTGGATCAGGTAAGTCAACTACAGGTAGAGCAATAATAGGACTCACGCCTCACTCTTTTGGTTATATAAAAATACTTAATAAAATAATTCCTAAAAATCTTGATAAGTCAAATAAATGATCAAAAAATTATAAAAAAATTATTAATTTTATGGTCAATAAAGTACAAATGATATTCCAGGATCCTACAAATTCACTTAACCCATTTAAAAATGTTGAATATGTAGTTGGAGAAGGATTATCTAATACTAAAAACTCTAAATATATTTATTTAACAGCATTAGATGAAAATGCTTATATTGATGCTAATGAAGAGATAAAACTTGAAGATCCTAAAAATCTAATATATGAAAATGAGTTCAAAGAACTAGAAAAATATAATCATTCAATCAAAGATTCATATAATTTTGTTTTTGGTCCATTTTATGATGAATTAAAAGCAAGGCAATCTAAAAATCCTGTTATTTATAATTCTATTGTTGAAAAGTTTGAAGCTGCAAAAATTGAGAGAGATAATTCTTCAAATTTAAGTGAAAAAGAATGCAAAAAACTTCTTGTAGTTGATATTTTAAAACAAGTAGGATTAGATGAAACCGTTCTTGGTAGATTCCCACTTGAGTTTTCTGGTGGTCAACAACAACGTTTAGGAATTTGTCGAGCAGTTGTTCTTAGACCAAAATTGTTAATAGCAGATGAACCTATTTCTGCACTTGACGTTTCTATTCAAGCACAAGTTATTAATATATTTAATGAACTCAAGAAAAAATATCATTTAACAATATTATTTATTGCTCATGATTTGAGAATGGTTGAATATATTTCTGATAGGATTGCAGTTATAAATAAAGGTGTACTTTTAGAAGTTGGGCCTACAGATGAAATTATAAATAATGCTCATCACCCATATACAAGAAGTCTTTTAGATGCTGTTCCATCTATTGAAAATGAAAAAGGATCATTGCTAGGAGAAATATATTCTCCAGCTATTCATGATTATGATGAAAATAATCAGCCATATTGACACGATTTAGGTAATCATCATTTTGTACTTGCTACCAGCGAAGAAATAATAAAATATAAGGCTGAAGCGACTAAAAAAACAAGTTAAAGCTTGTTTTTTTATTTCACAATTATTTTGTCAAAGTTGACATCTTTTACAATTTTAAGTATGTAATTTTTGTTTGATGATTTGTTATCCTCTTGATTCACTTTAATAAAAATAGTTAGAATTGTATTATTGCCGCCAAATTCATAATCAAATTCTATATTTTTAAAAGGTTCTTTTATTTTTTTAATAATGTCTGTTATTATAACTGGAGCCACATTTTTGTCAAAATATGCTAAATCATTTTCTATTTTAATAAATGAATAATATTCATTAGTGTCTATATTTGGAAACTCAATGTCTAAGCTTAAGCTTTCACCTTCATTTTCACTATTGTAATTTTTATTTAAAGGGGCTTTTTGGTTTTGCATTGAATTATCACCAGCTTTTGATAATTGAGTTTTTTTATCTTTTTTTAAAGATATTACAATAACAGGTGCAATAACTGCTGATGCTAGCATTATTGATCCGGCCGCTATTAAAATTTTTCTAGTTTTTGAATTCATTTTTGTACCTGATAACCATTTCATCAATTGAATTCATTTTGTTTGTTATTAATTCACCTAGTCTGTTGTAATCTATACTAAAATTATATTTTTTTCTTTCATTATTCATGTTTGTTTCATGTTTTAGGCTAAAAAGTCCCTTATATGGGTCTAATAAAGGTTTAGATATGTTTTGTGTAACATTAATTAAAAGTTCGTTTTTTTTATTTTTGCTGTCTAGCTCATGTATAAAATTATATGTCATAGTAAATTCACCACTAAAATTGTAAGGAATGATTAACCCCTTATCTATATCTGTTTGAGAGTCAATTAACATTTTTTTAGAGTAGTCATATTTTGTGTTTCAGTCATAATGTACTGTTCTAACATCGTTTTTACCAGTATATATCGATTCTTTAATTTCATTATTTAATTCATTATTTATCAATTCAAAATTTTTATTATATATGTGTTTTATACCTAAAAAAGATAAAGATTGATTTTTAAACATTTCATAAGATGTCTTTCTTATCTTATTTGTAATTTCCTTTTTATCTTCTTTATTAATTGAATTAAAATAATCTTTATTATTCAAAAAAGGGTCGGTATCCTTAAGATTATCGCTATAAGAGTTTATTGTTGCTAATTCAGAAATTTTGGTTAACTGATTCAATGTGTTAAATTTAATGTTTGTATTAAAATATTTAACTTCTTTTTTTGTGTCCCCAAATTCATCAAAGTAAAATTTGTAAAATTCAGGAGTTTTCACATTCAATTCAATATCATTCAAATTAATGTTTTTTATTTTATTACTGTTATTTTTTTCCTTTTTAACTTCTCAAAAATGGATTTCATTTGTTTTGTCAGGATATTTACAATTAAATGTTGCCACCACACTTTTTAAATCTTCAAAAGTCATTTTTAAATAATCTGAAGTTATAGTCATTACTTGTAGACCAACTCCCGATACCGCAATACTTTTTTTTGATTTATCATCATCATCTTTATCAAAATATCCGTCAAATCATTCATAATATTTTGAAAATGAATTTTCAAGAAGAATATATTCTTGAGTGTTGAATTCTGTTTGTTCAACTACTAAATTATTAATTGATAAAGAAAAAGGATTTTTTTTCTTATAAATAATATGATTAATAGAAAGTGGAAAGGTTCTTCAAAATCTAATAATAAATTTGTCTTCGTTAAATATTCTTCTTATTTCAACAGCACCTCTTTTAAATTGATTAATTGATGATAAATTATTAATTCAAAAATTTTTTCTATCATAATTTTTGTTTATTCCTTTACTATTTACAGAGAAAAAATCTTGATCTAATACAACAGTTTGTTTATTTAATATTTGTGAATTTACTGCTGTATTTATATTACCTAGTAAGAAAATAGTAAAAGAATTCCTCTATTGCCATTTTTCTCTGTCTGTAAAAGCTTGATTTAGATAAAAAAGTATCATCACTTTTTTTATTCATAATAACATACTCTTTTATAAATTTTGCATTATTTTGATCCATGTAGGTTAATGCATCTTGAAAATCAGTTAACGATGATTCTTCATTTTTATTTTTTTTATTTTCTTTATTTAATAATTTGTTTATTAAATCATTTTGTCTTCTCATTTCTTGCCTAGTTTTATCTAATAAATATAGTGTTTTTATAATGTTTATCCTATCTTTATTGGGGATAAATTTGTCAATTTGTTTTTGATAATTTATTTTCATTTTTCCTCCTACAACATCAATTTTAAAATTGTGATTTGTATTGAAAAAATGGAAAAAAATAGGAAAAATAGTGCTTTTTTTCCACTATAAATAGTTTTTTATCTAAGTTTTTTAGTAGTTTTATTGATTATTGAATAGTTTATATAATAGTTAAAATTAGAATCTTAATATTAAAACAATTAATTATAAATTTTGTTTTACAAATTCTTTATATCATGATACTTTTTTCCGTTTAATTCTTTTTTATAGTATTTTTATGAAATTTAGTTACTTTTTGAAAAAATGAATATAAATCTTAAAAAACAAAAATCATTTTTTGTTATTTTTACTCACAATAGGCTACTAAATTAATAATTTTTATCAAGTAGAAAATTTTCTAAATAAATTATAAAAAAACATATAAATAAAATTTATTCATTTTTTGTTTAATTGGCAAAAGAATCATAGATATTTTGTCTTGCTATAAATAATATTAAGATTAAGTTTATATTATATAATTAAACTATGAATAAAATTAATTTATTGAAAAGGAATAAAAATGTAATATTAGCATCACTTTTTTTAGTGTTTTCAATAATTATTTTAGTTTGCGGAATTATTCTTATTATGAAAACCGAAAACTACGTTTGAGTTTGAGGTATTTTAGCTTTTTTAGCTAGTGGTTTGGGCATTGCATTTTCATTAATACTTATAAGTAAGCATTATTGGACAAGAAATGCAATTGTTAAAAAATCGTTTAATTATTTTATGGATGAAGTTATTAGTCATAATTCATTGGGATTAATAGTTTATGATCACAAGAATTATATTTTGTGAACTAGTGCGTTTTTTAAAAATCGTTTTGGTCGGAATTGAATTGGAGAAACTTTAAATAATTTTTTTGAAGACTATTCAATCTATTTTGAAATAGGACAACAGAACTTTTCATTTGAATTCCAAGGTTTTACATATGAAGCTACTATTTGGCCTTTAAAAAATTGTATAAGCATTAAGGACGTAACTTTTGAAAAACAATTAGAAAAAATTTATAGGGATCAGCTATCTGTTATTGGAGAGATGGAAATTGATAATTACCAGCTTTATAATTCAATTCTTTCAGAAGAAGAAATTTATAAAGTTAACCAAGAATTTATTTCTATTCTTGATGAGTTAGTGGTAAATTACAATTTTACATATAGACAATATACAAGTGGTAAGTTTATAATTTTCACTAACAAAGAATCAATTGATAAAATGTCTAAAATTAATTTTAGTTTTTTATCAAGAATTCATAATGTTTTAAGTGAATCAAAAACAAATAATATTTTAGTATCGGTATCTGCTGGTTTTGCAGTTGGCTTTAAGAATCTTTGAGAAAAAACAGAACAAGCGAAAAGTGCTCTTTTACAGGCTCAAAGCCGCGGTGGTGACCAAGTTGCAATATTTTCAAAAAATGAAAATCCTAAATATTTTGGTTCTTCAAGTGAGATTTTATATGACATTAGTAGAACAAAAATCAAAAGTCTAGCAAATAATATAGAGCAAAAATTAAAGAGTCCAAAGATAAAGAAAGTTATTTGCTATGGGCATGCAAATGCTGACTTAGATGCTATTGGTGCATCGCTTGGTATTTGAACTCTTGCAAAGCAATTTAATAAAGAAGCTTATATTTGTTCAACAACCCAAGATAGTACAACTTCTAAAGCAATTGAAAAATTAATTCCTGATGCAGAATATGATGAAATATTTATAAAACCTCAAGCAGCTAACAAAATCACAGATGATCAAACTCTTGTATTTTTACTTGATAATTCAGACATTAAAAGAACTGATAATAAGGATTGTATAACTAATACGAAAGTTAATAATATTTTTATATTGGATCACCATAGATTAGGATCTAGTGTAGATTTTTGTCCAAAAATGAATCGTTATATTGATTCAGCTGCTTCAAGTACATCTGAAATAGTTACAGAAATTCTAATGTTTGTACAGAAAAAGATTAAACTTCAACATTTCATATCTCAAATGTTGTTAAATGGTATTTATTTAGATACATTACAATTTACCAAACACGTTAGTTCAAGGACATTTTCGGCTGCAGCATGACTTGAAGAAAGAGGTGCTGATTCTTCTAAAAGTAGTGAATCACTTAAAATGGATGCATCTACTTGAGAACAAATTAATGACTTACTTATGAATATACAAGAAGTTAAGCCTTATTACTATTTAGCTTACAAGGACGTAGCACTATCAAATGATGTGATTTCGATAGCAGCAGAAGAAATTTTAAAAATTAGCGGAAGAAAAGCAGCCTTTGTTGTAGCAAAATTAAAAGGTACAAACATTTATAAAATGAGTGCAAGAGGTCTTGGTGTTAATGTACAATTAATAGCAGAAGCTGTTGGTGGTGGTGGGCACTATGGCACAGCCGCTGCAACAACAATTGAAGATTTTGAAACATTTATAAATAACATTAAACATGCGATTGTGAGTGAGAAAAATGAAAGTAATACTTATTAAAGACTGCAAAGACGGTCAAGCTAATACAATAATTGAAGTTTCAAATGGTTATGGATCAAACTTTTTGGTTAAAAAAGGATTCGGCGTTCCATACAATGAAATTACTAAAAAACAACTTGAAAAAAGATTGAGTGCGCTAACAGCACAAGAGATGGAAAAACGTTCTGAAGCTCTTTTATTGAAGGAATCTTTAGAAAAACAAACTTTAAAGTTTACAATGGATGCCAATATTGATGCTAATGGCAATTTAAATGTTCATGGTGCAGTTTCGACAAAAGAAATTGTTAAATCTTTAGCCCAATTAGGCTATAAATTAGATAAATATGCCGTTCAAAAAGTTCATTTGGTATCTAATGGAGAGCATTTAATTGATGTTGTAGTTTATAAAGATATAATTGCAAAATTGAAGGTGGTTTTATTAATCAATGTCAAATAATAGTGATGGTTACCCGGGTTATAAGAAAACATCATTAAGCAAATTTTCTAGCCCACAATTAGAGATAAACTTGCTCGGACTTGTTTATATAAATAATAAAACAGCAGCAGAAATAATTCCTTATTTGACTAAGGAAGATTTTTCAGTTTATGAAAATGCGATGTTTTATGAACTTTTACATGAAATGTTTTTTTCAAATATTTCAATAAATTATGACCAAGTAATGCTTTTTTCAAAAAATAAAGCTGCATATAATTTCATTTCAGTGGAATATTTAGAGATGCTTCAAGCAGGCGCCGGTCTTTCGTCTAACATAATTCAATATTTACAAGAAATTGAAAGATTAACCAAATTAAGAACCATTGAGCAGAATTTGAATTTTATTCAAAAGAAAATGACAAACGATGGTTATGCTACAAGTGATAAAGAAGTTATAAATAATTTACAAAATTTATTACTTAATATTGAAAAAACAAAAACCAGCCAAGATTTTTTACATGCTAAGGATGTTTCAAAAATAGTTATAAAAGATCTTGAAGAAAGAAGAAGACTAGGCCATGCCAATATTACTGGTGTTCCAACTGGTTTTAAAAAGCTAGATTCTCTTACACAAGGGTTTCAACCAGGTGAAATGATTGTTTTAGCAGCTAGGCCCGGAATGGGAAAAACTGCTTTTGCTCTTAATATTGCTCGTTATGCATCACATCCAAAATTAGGCGGTAAAAAAGTAGCGTTTTTCACACTAGAAATGCCATCCACTTCGCTTGTTACTCGTTTATTTGGTATAAGTTCTGGAGTTGATCTTTATAGATTTAAAAAACCAGACTTATTAACTGATAGTGATATGTATAAAATTCGTGGTGCTCAAAATAATGATATTGACAAATTAGCTTTATTGATAGACGAATCAGCAAAAACAGACTTACCAACATTATTATGAAAATGTAGAAGGCTTGCTAAATCATTTGGATTAGACATGGTAATAATTGACTACTTACAATTGCTCAGTGTTAATAATGAAAAATCATCAAGAGATAGACAAAACGAAGTTGCTACAATAAGTAGAAATCTTAAAACCCTTGCTCTTGAACTGAAAATACCAGTTATAGCGCTCAGTCAGTTAAGCAGGGAAGTTGAAAAAAGGGTTGACAAACGTCCGATTCTTTCTGATTTGCGTGAATCTGGAACAATAGAACAAGATGCTGACATTGTATTGTTCCTATATAGAGAAAACTACTACAATAAACAAAAAACTGATACACAAGAATATGGGATAGCTATACCGGAGCCAACTACTCTTTTAATAGCAAAACATAGAAACGGTACGCAGGCTGATATTAATTTATCATTTAGACTTGAGTGTGGTAAATTTGAAGATGATTCACTATTTCAATATGAAGATGAAGATGATAAAGGAGAAGAATAATAATGCCCGATTACCTGAAAGTTATATGTGTTGCAGGACTAATAATATTAATTGTATTTAGTGGTGTTTTTTCAGCTTGTGAAACTGCATATACATCTATAAACCCAGGAAAAATTGAAGCTATGGTTCAAAATAAAGAATTTGGAGCCAAAGCCATCAAGAAGCAACATAAATTTTTTAATCAACTACTTAGTACGATTTTAATTTGTAATAATATTGTTAATATTGCTGCATCATCTATAATGTCTTATTTACTTACTGAATGATGATTAAATGGTCATGGAGATGTTGAAAGTTATACAGTTATTATTTCAACAGCAGTTATGACTCCATTGATAGTTTTATTTGGTGAAATTACACCCAAACTCATTGCTAAAAAACATCCAATTGGCGTGGCAAAAGTTTTTTGTTACTTTATTGAATTATTTTTCTATGTGTTTTGAATTTTTACCTTTCCAATTAGCAAGATTGGTAAAAATATTTACATAACAAATGCTGAAAAAGATGTTAAAGGTTTAATTCATGTTGCTCAAAATGAAGGTGTTTTAGAAACTAATGAAAGTATTATGGCCCAAAATGCTCTTGACTTAGATAGTACAAAAGTTTCAAAACACTTTATAAGAATAAAAGATGTTGAATATGTAAACTATAACGATAGTGTATCAGATGCAATTGCAATTTTTAAGGAAACAAATTATAGTCGCTTACCTGTTAGAAAAAATGACACATACATAGGAATAATTCACCTTAAAGATATATTCTTTTTATCTAAAGGTAAAGTTATTAATTATTTAAAACCTATTCCAAGAGTGTCAAAGAATACTAATTTATCACTTGCTCTTGAAAAAATGCGTAGTGAAAAAGCTCAAATGGCTTTTGTTACTGACAATAATTATAGTGATATAGCAATTGGGATTATTACCATTGAAGATATTATAGAAGAGATTATTGGCGAAATTTATGATGAGTTTGACAATGATGAATGAGAGGACTTTTTTGAAATAAGTCTCGAACTTTTTCATGCTTCTGGAAAACTCAAAATGAAAGATGTTATAAATCGTATAGGTCTTAATGTTGAAGACATAAGTGATGAAGAAAAAGATTTAACAATTTATGAATTCATTAGAAAAAGAGTCGGGTATGAACCTAGAAAGAATACAAGATATTCTTTTGATGACATACACCTTCGTGTCTTGGCAATTAATAATAGAAAGAATTTTGATGCTAAGATTGAAATTGAATTAGGCAATAAAACAGGCTTAAACGACGAAGAAACATATGAATATAATGATTCTGATAAATAGCATATTTGTGCTATTTTTTTATTTTTCAAAAAATAATTTGTTTAAATAAATATTGATTATGTAGTTTTTTTAATGTATAATATAAAAGCATTTTTGCAAATGTAGTTCAATGGTAGAACTCCAGCCTTCCAAGCTGGTCATGCGGGTTCGATTCCCGTCATTTGCTCCATTTGCTTAATGTAATTAAGCGCTAATAAACAAACTAAGGTCACCCCTTAGTTTGTTTATTTTTTTTAACGTATTTGCCCATAAAATTAAAAATAAAAAATATTCATTTATATTTAGTTTCTAATCCATTAATTTTTAAAAAAATTAATATAAAATTTAAATTTATACGAAGACGTTTTATAAAAAATCGACTTTTAATTATTAAAAAAGGAGTTTATAAATATATGTTTCGTTTTTATCACTTTTCAAAAGCAAGTCGAGAAAATGCTAAAGAGCCTAATGATTTATTAACGTGATCTATTAATTTAATTAGTGAATTTTTTGGCACTATATTCATTTCTATAGCATTTGCTGGTTTATCAATTTTGATAAATGGCAGGAAATTAGGCAGTTATATGCTAAATGATGTTGTAGTTGGATTTTATGCAGGTTTTGCTGTTATAGGCCCAGCTTCATTGTTTTTTGGACATTGAAGTGCTGATATGAATCCAATAAATAGCATTTATAAAATTATCAATGGCAGAGACACAGTTTTATATGGAATGAGCAAAATAATAGTTCAATTTTTTGGTGGTATATCTGCAGGATTAATGATTT
Source organism: Mycoplasma tauri (assembly GCF_016925555.1). GTDB lineage: Bacteria > Bacillota_I > Bacilli_A > Mycoplasmatales > Metamycoplasmataceae > Mycoplasmopsis > Mycoplasmopsis tauri. The sequence goes on from NZ_CP070479.1 coordinate 62,939, forward strand.
ATACTATTGGGACATGAACTAATGATGGCAATGCTGCAAATATAGCTATAAGTGCTGTTGAAGTTGCCAAGAAAGATTTTCTTAAATGGAACAATACTGGACAAAGTGCATTAATTGGAGGCTCTGGTTGAATTTTCTTTGGAGAGCTAATTGTTGCAGCTATTTTCTTGTTTCCTTCTTTTACACCAAGGCTTAATGGAAGAAATGAAAAATATAGAACAATTATGAAAATGTTTATTTTTTCACTTTGTGTTTGAACAGGAAGTCTCATTGGTTCAACAGCAATAAACCCTGCTAGAGGTTTGGCTCAGCAAATACCAGCACTATTTTTTGGAATTAAAGATGGATCTACACTTCACGGACAAACTGATTTAATACTTTCTACTATTTTTCTAGTACTTGGTGGATGTTTTGCCCCTCTCTTTTATGCTTTAGTTCAAGGTTTTACAGAAACATATTTTAACCCTTTAATCAATAAAATTTTCTATTATCATAATAGAAGTAAATTATTTATGATTTCAAATAAAGATAAGTTAAAACTTAAAAAAAATAAAAAAAATATTAACAATAAACAAAAATATGAATAGTAAAGGAAAAATACATATATACCTATAAAATAGCAGTTTTGGATAATGCTTTTTATTAAAATAGTTATTATCTATGAAGAAGTAAAATGAGTATTAATGTATAATGTAATAATATGAATAAGTTAGAATTTAAAGAAAAATTGCTTAAAAAAATACAAGAAATAGCTAATGAATTAGGTATAGAAAAAGAAGTTTTTTTGATTGAACCTAAAGGTCATGCTGATTTAACTACTAATATGGCTATGGGAAATAAAGGAAGAGATCCGCATATATTGGCTAATGAAATAATATCTAGATTGAATTCTAAAGAATTAGGGCTTGAGAAAATTGAAGTTGCTGGCCCTGGCTTTATTAATTTTTATGTAGATAATAATTTCTTTGTTAAAGCTGTTAATGAAATTATTAAGTTTGGTAAAAAATATGGCAAAGGCAATAAAAAAGGCAAGATAAATATAGAATTTGTTTCGGCTAATCCAACGGGTTTTTTACATGTTGGACATGCACGTAATGCTGCTATTGGTAGTTCAATAGCTAACATAGTTGAATTTGCTGGTTATGATGTCGTAAGAGAATATTATATAAATGATTCAGGCAATCAAATTAATGTTTTAGCAAATAGTGTTTGAGCTAGATATCAACAATTTTTTAATTCTAAATTTCCAATGCCAGAAGAAGCTTACAATGGCGCTGACATAATTTGATGTGCAAAACAGTTAAAGAAAAAATATAATGATAAATTTGCAGGAAAAATAATAAACAAAGAAATATTTGAAAAAATAAAATCTGAAGCTGTTGAATTGTTTATGCAAAAAAACAAAAATATACTTAAAAAATTCGGAGTATGATTTGATGTGTTTTTTAGTGAAAAAACTTTGTATTCTGATAATGAAGCAAAGATTAAGGAAGCTATTAGAGGTTTAGATAATACTTTTGAACAAGACGGTGCTTTATGGTTAAAAACCACTATTCATGGAGATGATAAAGATCGTGTTTTAATCAAAAGTGACAAGAGTTACACATATTTTATGCCCGATATTGCTTATCATAAGAATAAATTTGAGCGTATGGGAAAAGGTTCAATTATTATGAATGTTTGAGGGGCTGATCATTCTGGATATATTAAAAGAATGCAGTGTGCTATGCAAGATTTAGGACAAGACTCTGATAATTTGATAGTACTTTGCATGCAACTTGTAAGATTAGTTAGAAATGGTGAAGAATTCAAAATGTCAAAAAGAAGAGGAACTAGTTTCTTCCTTTCAGAATTTATTAAAATGGTTGGCAAAGATTCTGCAAGATTCTTGCTTCTTGATAGAACATATAATTCTAAATTGGATTTTGACATAGATCTTGCTACAAACAAAACCAATGATAATCCTGTAATTTTAATACAATATGCTAATGCAAGAGCTTATTCATTATTGAGTAAATCATCATTAAATTCTAAGAAATTTCAGGCAAAAAAAATTACTACTGAATTTGATACAAAACTTATTTCTACATTGTTAGAATTTCCAGAAATTATTGAAAAATCTGCTGAAAAATATATTACGCATCTTTTAACACAATATTTAGTTAAGCTAGCAAAAGAATTTAATTCATGATATTCAAATAGCCCAAAATTTATTGGTAATGAAAATGAAGAATCACTGATGGCCATTGCGAAAGCAGTTAATATAACTTTAGAGAATGGAATGAGATTGCTCGCAGTATCTACACCGCACAAAATGTAAAATATTTTTACAAAAATAAAAAACTTGTCAATAATGACAAGTTTTTTAATAAAACTATTTTCTAAGGTTTAATTCATTAAGAACTTTTGAGTAAAGTTCAAGATCTTCATTTTTAAGATGTTGTAATAAAATTCTACGTTTTGTAATTTTAGCTAAGAAACCTCTTTTTGAGTGGTTATCTTTTGGGTTTGCTTGAAAATGTTTTTTAAGATCTTCGATTTCAGCTGTCAAAATAGCTATTTGAACGAAAATATTACCTGTGTCTTTTTTACTTTGACCATATTTAGCAACGATTTGAGCTTTTTGTTCTTTTGTAATCATTTTTTAAATCTCCATTTTATAAATGTTTTACCCTAGTATGAATTTAGTTAATTCAACCAAGAATAAAATTGCATTGCTTTTAAATGCTTTTTTATTTTATCACAGTTTCCCGCCATTATTCAACAAAAAAAATTTAGCATTTTTTAAATCTTCATTTGAAATTATTTCATCATTAATATCAGTGAAAAATCTAATTGGTTTTATTATTTTTATTCTTGCTTTCATTTTTTCTCAATTTTTAATTTTAAAGTCTAAGAAGCGCACTTCTAAATTTTCACTATCATACTTTAAAACAGCATAATAAGTCATTTTATCTATTTCAATCAAACACAAATAATTTGCATTTCTAAGCGGAATTAAATTCTTGGGTTTTTCAACAATAGCACTATCTTCGTTTCTTTTTAACTCAATATTAAATGAATAAAGATATAAATTTAACGAATTTATTAGTTCAATGTCTCCAATTTCAATGCACTTTTTTATGAAGCTTGTAGAAATTTTTATACCAGATCCAACATGTAATGTTGGTACTATAGATACTTTGTCTTTCCCTAGTTTGTTGATTAGAAAATCGGGGTTTCCTTTAGCTCTTGCACCGAATCTAAAGTCTTCACCAATAACTATGTTAAAATTGTCCTTATTTTGTTTTGTAAGTAGTTTATCAATAAAAGCATCTGCCTCTAAATTCCAAATTTTAGAAAATTCCAAGTAAATTCCATTTTTAAAACCAATATTTGCAAATTCTTGAATTCTATTTTCGAAGTCACTAAATATGTAACCACTTATTGATTTTGGCATATTTTCTATGTCTTTAAAAAATACAATTACTATATCTCTGTCAGAGTTAGAATTCTTTTTAATTTCTTTTGCTTTCTCATATAATGCATTATGTCCTAGGTGGAAACTTTCAAAAACGCCTATTAAATAGATAGGTTTGTTAAATTTAGGCAATCTATCAAAGCTAAAAACATTAAAACTCATAATGATTATATTGTATAAAAAAAATAGGTTAATTAATAAAACCTAATTCCTTTATTTTTTCTTTAACACCATTGTGTTCACAATCTATAGCGATATCATTAGCAACGCTTTTTACTCAATCATTAGCTCTTTGCATAGAAACACCATAAGCTGAGTCTCTTAACATTTCATAATCATTTGAACTATCTCCAAAAGCCATCATATTATCACTTTGTTTATAACCTAAGTAATCACACAACCATTGTAGTGTATGTGATTTTGTGGTACCTTTTTTAGCAATAAAGACACCCTTACTTCATTTTGCAGTTATTTCAAGATCCAAATTATTCTCATTAATTATTTTTTTGGCCATGTCTGAGCATTTTTGGCTGTCTTCAGCACTTTTACATCCTATAGTAATGATATGAATATGTTCTTTGTTTATTTTTTCGTAGTCCATTTCAATAAGCTTTTCAGTATGTGGTCTTAAAAATCAAGTATTTGTATCCATATTTGGAGATTTAAATCCATAATTATTATCCGTAAGCATAAAACTATCACAAGGTTTATAATTTATAAAAAATTCATAAAGAAATTTAAAATCGTCAAATTTAATGGTTCTTTCATAAATAATTTTATTTTGAGCAAGAGAATATACAAATGCACCATTAGCACCAACAAAATAATCTACCATGTTTGCTTTATTTAATAGCTTTCCTATTGTTACAAATTCTCTTGCAGTAGCTATAATTGTTTTAATATTATTTTGTTTTAATTTTTTAAACATATCTATTATTTCATTATTAAATTCAAGTTGACCATGCTGCAAAAGCGTGCCGTCAATATCAAATGCCATCAATTTTATATTTTCTAATAATTTTTTATTATCCATATTTAAGTTCCTTTATTTTGTTTCCGAATATCTTTTTTACTTTTATATACTCATTTTTTAAAGTTATAATCCCTCATATTATCTTTTTATTTATTAAGAGATAATCACCATTTAATAATCCTTTGTCATTTTTTATGATTTTGCCATTTATTAAATCTTTTGTTTGTTTTTCATTTGGTTCAAAAAATGGTATATTAAATAGCATTTTAGAATCAATTTTTGTATATTCATTTTCTTCTAAATTATCTAGACTAAGATTTCCTATTGCTGTTCTAACTAATTCTTTCATATAGGCGTATGAATTTAAGAAAATACCCAGATCATTTACAATACTTCTAATATAAGTGCCTTTTGAAACTTTTAATTCTAGCCATAATGTTTGTGATTCATAATTAAATTCAATTATTTTTGAATCTATAATTTTTATTTCTTGAGGTTTTAATGAAACCTCTTTTCCTTTGCGAGCTAAGTCATAGCTTTTAACTCCATTTATCTTTTTGGCACTGTAAATAGGAGGAATTTGGAATTTTTGATTTTCTAGTCAGGATTTGATTTTATTAATATCATGGTCATTAATTTTATATTTTGAAGTATTTATTATTGTACCTTCACTATCAAATGTATCTGTTTGTTGTCCAAATTGAATTAATGTTCTGTAAGTTTTGTCTTCGTGACAAATAAACTGTATAAGTTTTGTGTCATCTTCAGTAGCTACTAGCAATAAACCTGTAGCAAGTGGATCAAGAGTTCCTGTATGTCCAACTTTTTTGGCATTTATTTTTTTAGAAAATTTTCTAATTGAACTAAAAGATGATTCACCTTTAGATTTATTTAATAGATAAAACATATAACCCCCATCTGGAAAGGAAAATAATTATAACTTAAATATGTTATAAATTTATTTTTTTATAAAAAAATACTCCATAAAGAGGATTATGATAAGTAGTTATTAATACCTGGGAAAACTTGTTCAGATGGTTCATTTGGAAATACTCAATATCTTGTATCAATTCTTCTTTGTATTCTTTCCTGCCTTTTTTCTTCAAGTTTTGATCAAAGAGATACAGAAATAAACATTGTAGAGTATAAAACAAAAATACTTGATAACATAAATGCTAATAATGTTTCCCAATCAAGAGCTTTAATAAATGCTAAATATATTCCTAATTTTATGAATATAAAAGCTAAAGTTCAAAGATTGTAAATAAATGTTTCTACATAAATAGTATTAGCAATAGATCTCACTTGTTTTTTTTCTAGAGCACTATTATTTTCAAATAATTTAATTTTTTCTTTAATTTTGTTGAAAATCATAAATTGGTTAGTACATGAAATTAATATTACTCAAAAAAATGTTTGAATTGAATATGATGATAATGGAATTCTAGTTATTAAGAATAAACTAAATGTCAATACTATATTAATCAATAATGTAATTATCATAGAAACAGTTATTGCCCATTTAAAACGAACTAATGAATAAAGTGTCAATGCTACTAAAATAACGACTAAAGAAATACCAAATTTTGAAAACTCAAGATTTATATTTGTGTTTGATAATTCTGCAAATATGCCCACTGTGTTAAAACTTTTCCATGAATTTTTATTAATTGCAGATAATGTTATAAAAATTATTATTCCAATTAATACAAATAATGGAGTTATAAAACTAATTCATTTTGATTTGTGAACATAGTCAATTTTTCTAAATTTGTCATTTTCTTTATTACTAATAGTTGTTTCATTTTTTCTAACAAACAATAGTCAACGATTGTTTTCAAATACATCTGTATTAAGCATAAGACCTGCTAATCATCTATTGATTAGTATTAATGATAATATGCCAGATATTGAAGAGAACGCAACCATTAACGAGAAAGTTTGCATATTTGGCGTACCTATAAAGAATAGAATTGTTGATACAAATAGAGACAATATAAAAATATCTAAGGAAGGAACAAAACTCTTGTTTGCTGCATTTTTATAGGACTTTTTGATTTTATTGTTGTTTTTGTAAACTTCATTTTTGAAATTCAGTAATTGAATAAATAATACAATAGTTCCAACGATTATGCCAACTATTAATCCTGTGACAGTTGGCGGAGAAAAACGGCCTTGTAAAAGAGTGAAAAGTAGTAATGTTAAAAATACAAATAAACCAAGAGCAACTGAATTTAATGCACCAAGTAGACCAAAACAGACAATCAAAATAATTGCAATTAAAGCTATAGCAATAGAAGCAGCGATTCATACATATGAAAAATTAAATTTAGAATTTTCCTTGGTATAAAACATTGGTTCGTTATGTAATTTAAGTTCTAAATTTTTATTTGAACTTATATTGATGCTTGAAGCAATAGCGTATGTAGTAGATTTTTGAGAATCTAAAATATCCTTAATGATAAAGTTTTTTTCATTTAAATCGCCACCAAGACTAACTAAATATTTGCCACCATCAAAATCAAATTTCTTAAGAGCATTTCATTTTTTATTTTTGTTATCTCATGGTGTGTTGTTAACAAATACAAAATTTGCAGCATTTTCACCGGCAGCCAATCAATCATCTTTATATAAGTTATCATTTGCTTTATGATATAAATCATCAAGATTTGCCCACATTAATAGGCCATGACTTTCTGTATTTGAAATATATCTAATTGCTTTAGTTCATTCTCTTATAGCATCGTCATCTTTTAATTCTAAATGAATTTGATATTTACGATTAAATGGATTAAATATAACCTTTGCTGAATTGGGTTTTAATGGTGCAGCATATTTTTCTATATCGTGATAGTCAATTTTTGCTTTAGGATCATTATTAAAGAGTCCATTTGAAAATATTGGTCTCATTTCAGTGTCTGTGAACACAAAAGAACTCTTTTTAAGTATTGCATTTTCAAATTCTTTTTTTTGCTTTGAATTTTCGTTATCAAATAATTTATGTCTTGTAACTTCTATTATTCCATTTCCTTTTGGTACAAAATCAGTTGAAAAGTCATTTACACTAGCAAAACGATATTTTAGTGAATTGCTTATATCAGTTAATTCTTTATCATTTGAATTTTCATATTTGCCATTCTCGGTTTTTAGTTTTGCTTCAATTTGATATTTAACACCTTCTCCATATTCAACTGACACTTCCATTTTTTTTGAAATAGCAAAAAATGAACCACATATAATAGTTATTAAGATTCCAATAATTGCAAAAAATAACAAAAGTCATCTTTTTCAATTTTTTGGCATAAATATTTTTTTAAAAAATGATATAAAGCTTGTTCAAAACTGCAACATAATTTTTATATTATATATTAAACTTTAAATTATTAAATTTAATACTATGTGAATAATAGTAAAATATCTTTTATTTTTTTAGCGTTTTTTCTAAACATTTATTCAAATGGAAATAATTTAATATTTATTCTTTAACAAATAATCAACACCTTTAGTTGTAATTTTTCTACCTCGAGGAGATTTTTCTATTAGTTGTAAAAATAGTAAATGAGGTTCAATATCATTAATTAAGTTTTCCTTATTAATATTTAAAATTCCAGAAAGAGAATCAATTGAAATAAATTTATTATAGAAAGATTCCTTAAGAAGTGATAAGTATTCTATGTGTTCCTTATTCAGTCCTAAATTATATAATTCAAGATGTTTAAAGGCATTTTTAGCATCTTGTATACTGATTTTTTTGTTGTTATTTTTGATGGCAAAATCATAAGATCTTTTTAAAAGATGATTTGCTATTCTAGGAGTGCCCCTGGAGTATTCAGATATTAATTTTAATACCCCATCGTCTGATGTAATATTCATTTTTGTGCTACTTTTTTCTAAAATTTTAACAATTTGATTATTATCATACTGGCTTAATCTAGCTAAAAAACCAAATCTATCTTTAAATGGTTGACTTAACAGATTAATTTTTGTAGTAGCTCCTACTAATGTGAATGGTTTAATATTCATTCTCATTACTTTAGAATTTCCCTCTGGTCCTATAATTAAGTCGATTTTAAAATCTTCCATAGCGTTATAAATTATTTCTTCAACATTTTTGTTTATGCTATGAATTTCATCAATAAAAACTATATCATGTTCATTAATGTTGGCGAAAACACTTAAAACATCAGACTTTTTTTCAAGCAATGATCCTTGCAAATAATGTACTTTCTTTTTTAATTCATTTCCAATGATTGAAGCTAACGTTGTTTTTCCTGTTCCGGGCGGCCCATAAAATAATATATGATCAAGCGTTTCTTTTCGATGCTTTGATCCTTCTATCATAGTTTTTAGTGTTATTAATAGTTTATCCTGGCCTATAAATTCATTAAAATTGGATGGCCTAAGTAGAAGCTGATTCATAATTATTAACAGACATTAGTTTAATTGCTTCTTCAATCATTTCTTCCAAATTTGCAGATGTAGAAATTTGGGCCAGCGCATTATCTATTTGTTTCGTTTTAAAACCCAACATTTTTAAAGTGTCCTTGGCTTCATTTAATTTTCCAACTGATAGATTAATGTTTTCAGTAACCTTTGGATTGATCATTTTTGATCATTTTTGTTGTAATTCTGCACATATTAATCTTGCAGATTTTTGATTCAAATAAGGTATTTCAACCAAGGCCTCTATGTTCCCTTGTGCAATTAATGCAGAAACTTTTTCAAAACCTTGATTAAGAATATTAAATGCTGCTTTTGGTCCAATTCCATTTAATGAAATAAGATCAATAAATAATAATCTTTCTTTAAAATCTTTAAAAGCATAAGTAGCTCAATAATAATCATTTTTTATTTCAAAAAGATACAATTTACATTTTTGATTATTATTTATCCTTTCATGATTTGGAAATATAACCGAATAACCAACTCCTTGACTTTCAAAAATTAAATTTGAGTTATTTTTGTGAATTACTTCACCAATTCTATATAAAATCATTTTTTACCTCCATATCAATATCAATATTTTGTATTCAAGTTAGAAATAGAAAAAAACGGAAAAAAATGGGAAAACGAATGCTTTATTCCCATTTTTTTCCGTTTTTAGTAGATACTATTCATTAACAAGTTGTAATGTTATGAAGAAAAAAATTAATTTTTATCAAGTAAAATCTCTTATAAAAAAACATGGATATGAAATAGATTCCGTTGATTGTATTGAAGATATTTTATTTATTAATATGGTAATGAATGAAAATAAAGGAGCAATAAAATTTGATATAGATAAAGAATTACTTACTATAGTAAAATTTCCTAATTTACCTATAAAACAGCTAAATTATCCAAATAATTATCTATAAAAAAAGAAAAAAAGAAAACTGGAATGTCTCCAGTCTTTTGAATTCAAAAGATTTGGTGCGCGGGGAGGGACTTGAACCCTCATGCCGTAAAGCAATAGAGCCTAAATCTATCGTGTCTGCCAATTTCACCACTCGCGCTAAAAATATCTGGTGCCGTCTATAGGACTCGAACCTACGACCTACTGATTACAAGTCAGTTGCTCTACCAACTGAGCTAAGACGGCATAAATGGTGGAGAGTAAGGGGTTCGAACCCATGACCTCCGCCTTGTAAGGGCGATGCTCTCCCAGCTGAGCTAACTCTCCGAAATGGTAGTCTGTACGGGAATCGAACCCGTGCGTGCATGGATGAAAACCATGTGTGTTAACCGCTTCACCAACAGACCATATGGCGCCGATTACAAGGATTGAACTTGTGACCAACTGGTTAACAGCCAGCTGCTCTACCGCTGAGCTAAATCGGCATCTTTTTCTTACATTGCTTAATTTCAATAAAGCTTCTTAATTATATATAAAAAAATTTTTATCAAAATTATTTTTTTAAAAAAATTAAAGTATTGATTAATAAGGTTGAGATATTTTATAAATATGAAGTATTTTTCTTACCCCTTTTATATAAAAAAATAAGACAAATAATAGTATGGGCAAAACTATTGCACTTTTGGATATCATTTAAATTAATAGACAATTTTAATTTTATATTGATAAAATAATAATATGTATAACTTACCAGAACCAGATAAAAACAAACAAAAAACTGAAAAAAAGACAAAAAAAAGAATAAATTTATTAGCTACAAGCGAAATAAATAGAGTTAAAGTTAGTGAAAAATTACTACATTTTTCTTTCTTGCATACTTTAACTAAATTTTGACAACAAGCAATAGCTGTAGCGATTATTTGCTTTTTATTTTCGTTTTTTGGAATGCTTTTAATTCAAAATACAGGTCTTTATGGACTCGGTGTTGATGCAATTAGCCATGGAGGGGCTCGTTTAGCTGCTTTTTTAGTTGTTCATAATGGAGGAACAGAACAGAATGCTAGAATTACATTTAATGTTTTGTTCTGGGCTATAAACTTTATTATAAATATCCCTATGTTTATTTTTGCATCGGTAAAAATAAACAAACAATTTGCACTTTTAACAACTTTATTTATGTTGTTTACGACCATTTTTGGTATAGCAATAAGTAGTATACCAGGCACAGAAGATTGATTTATTTTTGGTAGATTATTAGACAAAGAATACAACACTAAAAATGATATTATTCAGATTACTACATGGGCAGTTAACTACACCAATAATCCAAATAACCCTGTTTCTGTTATGTTTTATGGTCTTTTATGGGCAATTATTCAAGGTGCACTTGCTGTTGCATTATTAATAGTCAATTCATCAACTGCAGGATTTGATATTTTTGTTGTTTGATATTCTCAAAAGAAATTTAAAAACTTAGGAATTGTTTATATTATTATTCATATTATAAGTTTGGTGTTTTCTAATTTTATAGGAACTTATATTCCGGCAGCGCTTGAAAAAGATAATTGAAGTATAGATATATTTTTCAATGCCAGCTTTGCTAGTTCATTTGTATTAATTTTAGTTAATGGTATTGTGGTTGATATTTTATTTCCAAAATATAGAATGGTTAAAATTGAAATTTACACAAAGAAACCAAATGAAATTATGGACAAAATTTTTGCACTTAAAGATAAACGATATGCTGTTACAGTTGCTAATTTTAAGGGCGGGTACAATAAAGAAGCGCAACCAGTCTTAATTATTAATACTATGTACATAGAATCTAAAACCGCTCTTTCTATTGTCGATCAAGTGGATCCTAATGCTATGATATATATGTTTGATATACATAAAATGAGGGGTCATGTTTATATGTCTAGTACTGTAAATAAGGAATAAAATATAAAGTAGAAAATATTATTTTTCTACTTTTTTTCTCATGAATGAACAGTTGATAAGTCTGGCACTTCAAAATATTTATTTGGTTGCTTAATGTGTTTATATCATTGATCAATCATTCAAATATGTTTGTCTATGCTTCTAGTAACTACAGATTCACCATTTTTATTAGTAACCGAGTATGCTCAAGTATCAAATATTCCGCCTGTTTTACGTAATACAGTGATATCTTTTCATTTTTTTAGGTAATAATTGTATGAAAAAGGAATAATATTTCTATCATTAAATTTAGTTGTGTAGTATCTGCTTTGTTGTATATCATTTCAAGTTAAGTCAAGATAATAATACTTTCCGTTTTCTTTTGATTTATATATATTTCAAGCATGCGGCTCTACAACATTTGTACGCGAAAATTTATCATTTTTTTCATCATATTCATACCCATAGACATCTCCAGTAAAATATGCAATATCTATATTCAAAAAAGTGGCATAAAGAGCTAATGTTCGAGCATATGTTTCGCAAACACCTTTAACAGAATCATGTAAACTAGGATTTTTAGAAAAAACTGCTGGATTTCTCATTTCAAGGTTAATTTTTCCAGTTCGAATTTCTTCTCCAGCGCTTTCTAAATCATAGTCAATACGCCATATTATAAAATTATGCAAACTTCTTATTTTTTGTTCTTCTGTATATTTTTTCGAGATTAAATATGGAATTGTTTTGAGAATATAATTTTTTAAATCTTGTCATTCATCTTTGTTATGTCTATAAACTAATGTGTTTCCCTTAATTTTTTTATGCTTTTCTCCGTTTATTATTTCATTTGACAAAAATAGTTGTAAATCAGCTGTTGTAGAAGAAGAGGGAGCTGAAAAATAGCCATAGGTTCCAAGTATTTCATTAATATGAAGATTTAAATATGCATATTCAATTTCTTTTTCATTAATAGTACCACCATTGTATTTTTTATTATTTGGAAATAATTTTTTGAACTCATCATAGTTATATGGTTTCATAAAATAGTCATACTCAAGTATAGCTAAATCATTATTTTTATTTTTGCCTGAGGGCTCTTTAACATAAAATCCACCATCATTTATTAGTTGTATTCTCAAGTCTTTTATTTTGTCATTTGGAGATGATTTTATAAAATCTAAGTTATTTAAATCTACTGTATAAGCATCTTCTAATGGGTTAAATGCTAGGTCTCTATTTAGGAATTGTATGTTAATAAATGCCTTTGTTTCATTAATTATTTTCTGCACATAATTTATTAGTTGAATATTATTTTTATCTTTAGAAAGACAAAAGTCAATAAAATGTTTAAGTCCATTTTTCTTTATTAGAAAATTTTTATAAAGAAATGCATAATGATGTTTATCAGCATCGAATTTGTTAGTATTTATTTCAACCGAATTTGCCTGTAAATCAAGCCATTTTGATAAATGATTTAAATATAATTTATTGTGTTTAAAAATATCAAAGTTATGCTTTAATACACTTAATATTGTTTTGGAATTATGCGATGACCCATTTTTTAAATCATTGTTATCATACAAGAAAATTAATTCATGCCATAATTTATCAATTAATTCATAGCTATTTAATAAAAAATAATTAGATGTTTTGTCACTTCTATTTTTTATAGGGATAGTATAACCAGTAAAAGTTTTATAAATTTGAGTTTGTGCTTTATTATTAGTTTTTTTAAATTCTTTTTCTGAAACTAAGCCATTGTAATTTAATTCTAAATCACTGTTTATTGTGTTGTTTCTTATTAAATTTTTTGATGTACTTGCTTTAGAAAAATAGTGGGTTCTATTTTTGGAAAATGAATAGCAAGAAATTGTGACGCTAGAGTTAATCATTATTGTTGCAGTAAGAATAATTCCAAGCTTTTTCATTATTTTTCCTTTTATATTTCCATTTTTATTAATTTTAACAAAAATAATTTAATAAATTTTTTATACGCTTATAAAGGTGGCTAATGTAAAAAAAGTCTTTGCTTTCTAAAAAATGAAAAAATATTTATAAATAGATGCAATTTATTTTAATAGTTTTATAATAAACGCGATTAATATGTCAGTAACGTTTGAGTTTCTATTTATCTTATGAGCTTGAATATAGTCAAATTAATCTGTTAGGTGGTTAAAATGAAAAATAAAAAAATAAGATTAGCGGCGTTAAGTTTATTATCAAGTTCAAGCTTGATTACTATTATTTCATTATCATCTAGTTGTTTAAAGTCAAATAACAATAATAATGATTCTGCAAATATTCAAACAAAGAAAAATAACTATGATAATAGCGATCTCAAAAATATAGAAGGACAACACTATAGACAGAAAGATAAAAAGAAACTTGACAAAATAGTTTCTATTGAAAAGAAAGATGAATCTAAACTAGATGAAGAACCAAGTGAAGATAATGCAGAATTACAAGAATCAAAAGCAAAAGCAAGTTCTTCAGCTAAAATAGAAAGCATTCCAAAACCTATTATTAAAAATGATATTGGAACTAATGAAAAGAAAACTAGACCTTTAGAAGCGCTTATTCCTGCGGAAGATTTAAATCTAGGAAATGATCGTGAAGAAGGAATGTTTAATGAAAAAGAGCACCAATATTATTATCGTCCGCTTATAAAGCTTGACAAAGATTTAGTTATTAAGAAAGAGTCAAGTGAAAGCAAGAAGGAAGCGGCTGACAATAAAGAAAATGCCGCCATTCATTCAAAAGATGGCGTAGACACTATTAAACAAAAAATATTAAACACAAGATATGCTGGTTATAACTATTATTCACATCCAGATTATCATTTTAAAAATGATAATGTTGAGTTAAAAACTGATCAATCATATCAGTTACAACTTTTTGATAAAAATAATATGCCAATGTCTGGAGTTAAGTGATATTTAAGAACCCATTATCCTAGTGATTTTGTTTATGAACCAATGCAAAAAACTCCTGATGAAGTAGCAATTACTCTAAGTGATACTGGATTAATTACTTCTAAAAAAATTGAAGGACAAAGTAAAAACTATGAAATATGAGCAGAGTACCAAGGGTATATATTTAAGGCTGAAATTAAAATTTATTCAGTTAATGAAACAATATCGTTGAACCATCATGAATTAACTTTGCAAAAAGTCAAGGAATTAACAAGTAATTGAAAACATTTATCTAATGTTCAGAAAGCATTAAAAGCATATGAATGAATAACAAAAAATGTCAAATATGTTGAACGTGGAGATTTTGTCTCAGATCAAACTGCTTATTCAGCTATTATTGAAAAAGCTAGTGTATGTGCAGGCTATGCCAAAGGGTATAAAATGTTTATGGATGAAATGAATATTCCATCAATACTTTTAACTGGAAAAGTAGGAAATGAATGACATCTTTGAAACTTAGTTGAAATTGATAGCAAATGATATCATGTTGATGCTACATGAGGGGCAAAAGTAAGTCAAGACGGCATACAAGAAACTTACTATAATTATTTTTTGATTTCTAATTATGATATACAGTGAAGTAGAGATTATATTAAGCCTTTTTCGCTTGAAAGAATGGGAACTAAATATCGTGCAATAAAAATGGATAATTTTGTTATTGATAAGGAGGATATTAAAAAATTAATTGAAAGAAAACTAAGTGATAAAACAAATAATATTTTAGAACTGACCACTCCTTTTTATAATTATGATACAGAAATTCAACAAGCAATTAAAGAAATAACAGGTGCAAATCCACAATATGGAAGAAAATTAGAAAATAGACATATTAGAAATTTTGTTAAGTACGAATTTATGCTACCACGCATTGATAAAAAAGCTACAAAAGTTAATTTAGAAGTTTCAAAATTTACTA
Organism: Mycoplasma tauri; assembly: GCF_016925555.1. Taxonomy (GTDB): domain Bacteria; phylum Bacillota_I; class Bacilli_A; order Mycoplasmatales; family Metamycoplasmataceae; genus Mycoplasmopsis; species Mycoplasmopsis tauri. Next base: position 78,515 of record NZ_CP070479.1, read on the forward strand.
ATGATAAAAGTAATTATATAATCAAAATAAAACCTAGTGCTGATATTGAACTATCATCAAAAAACATTTTTGTAGAAAAGGCATTTATAAAAGATGTTGAAAAAGTTAGTGATGGCTATCTAGTTTATTTAGAAAATTTTGATACATTTGGTGATGCAAATATAAATTTAGATATATTTAAAATTGGTTACGATTTTATAATTAAAAATAAATCTTTTACTTTTAATGTTTTAAAACATGAAACACCTAATGTGGTTTTTGAAGGAGTTTCTGATAGATCCGCCATCTTAAAAAACATTGATGAATCAATGGAATATAGAGTTAATACAGGAGAATGAAAATCAGTCACAAAAAATGAAATTTTGTTAGATGATATAGGAACAACAACGGTGTCAATACGTAAAAAAGAAACAGCTAGCCATTTTGCTTCTGACATCCAATTAATTAAACCTTATAAACCAAGAGATATCAATAATATAGTTAAATATTATGGTGGTTGAATTACTGGAGTTAATGAATCGATGCAATACCGTCTAAAAGGACAGGAAGAGTGAACTAATATTAATGATTACAAAATTAAATTACCTAGTGGTCAATATGAAATAAGAGTTAAGCCTGGCATCAATTCTTTAGCTTCTGAATATCATACAGTGTATGTGAATTAATTAATAAAGAAACAGCGAATTCTTAATTTGTTGTTTTTTATTTTTTTATAAAACAGCTATAAAAAAAGCTATTTTGATAATATATCTCACAATTCAGGAATTTTTTAAAATACATATTAAAGAATTATTGTTAAAAGATTTTTTTATTTATAGATAAACTAGTCAGATAAAATATTTGATTTACCATATTTAAAATTAGCTTAGATAATATTAATTCAACTTAAATGTTTAATAAATAGTTATTTCTTTTTTTAAAATTATTTTACTTTTTGAAACTTTATAGGCAAATAATAAATTTGTTTCTTATACTTTAATTAATTTGTAATTTGATGAACTTTTAGTTAAATTTGGTTTTTGTTACAATAACAAATATGAATGAAAAAAGTTACTTTGATTTAGAAATTTTTGAGAATAAAAAGATACCTTTGATAAATATTAAAAATAGAAATTTTATTAATGCTGTTTTGCAAGTTGATTCAAATTATAATTTTGACATTAATGGTAAAGAATGTGATCAAAAATTTATTAAATATTTAAGAAATAAAATTAAAAACTTAGATAAGTTAGAATCGGGAAATAAAATTCAATTAAGAGAAATCTTAGAAGACAAAATTAAAGGCAATCATGGATCGTCTAGTTTTTGGTTTTCAAAAATTAAAGATATGATAGAAAACAAAAATCAAAATAATGATCTAACCTATGAAGAATGCATTTTAGGAGCAATTATTTCTGTTGATAGGATTAATTCAACACATTTGGAGGCTAACAAAAATGCTCGTTATAAAATTTGAAAGAGAATAATAAATGAAATTGCTCAAGACCCAAAAGAGTTTAAAAATGCTTTGGAAGCAGACTGTGATTTAAATAATCCTGAGAATCACATATTGTTTAAAATTTCTGATCCAGTTTTAAAAGAAGACGAAAAAGAAAAAACGCGCTATAACTTATCTTTTGCTTCAAAATTTTGTGCTTATGCAACAAAAATTATTTCAGGAAAAATGTTATATCCTAAGTATGATAAAATTGTTCGCAAAAATTTGCGCCTCTACTATAAAAAGTATGTTGACAAAAATGCAAAAGTTAGTAAAAATTTTTATGATAAATATGATAATAATATTGAAAAATACAAAAAATATAAGAATCATATTGAAGAAATAGTTAAAAATGTAAATGTTAAACTAGACATTAATGAAGAAGATAAAATATCAATTGATGATTTTGATCATATTGTTTGATATTTTTTAAAAGGTAAAAATTAGAATTTATAGGTTTTTTGACTATTAATACTTTGGTATATTAAACTTTTAATTTTTGCTTTACAAAAATTAGTTATAAAAGATGTAGTTATTTATACTAATAATAAAATAAACGCATATGTAAAAATAATCAAAGCGCCTACAAGCGCTTTTTTGAACAAATTAATATAATTTAAAAATAAATCATTTTAATAAAGAGAGTTAGTATGCATTTCAATAAATTCACACTTTATATGCCAGGAACTTATATAACTTTTAATGTTTATGACCAACAAATGAGGGCAACATATTATTTATTAATTAACTGCAGTTAAGATAATAGCTGAAATAAGGAAGATTATTGAAATTGCTGAAAGCAATCAAAGAACAAAATTATTTTTAGAAATATGACTATCAAATTTATTTTTTTTCTTTTCTTCTTCTAATTGTTCTTTTAATATTTTTAATCTCATATTACGCTCTGGGCTTGATGGTTTACTCTTAACTTCGTAAATTTTTTCTATAATCTCATTTTCTCTTTTAACATTATTTTTCTTAATAGATGAAAAAAACAGTTTTGATGTTAAAAGATACATCATGCCTACATAAGTTAGAATTGTCAATGAAATAATAAATGTAACATCTTGAGCAATTCTAATAGAACTATTAGTTTTATTGTTTTTTCATTTAAATAAATAAAAAAATAAGAACATTATTGATAAAATAATTAAAATTGCAACAAAATGCATACATTTTTTTCAGGAAAAAGATTGCTTAAAGTACTCTTTGTTTAATTTCATATTTTTATTATAAATTAATAATATTTATTAGAATAAAAAAGACCAAAAAGTCTATTTTATTGGTCTTCATCAATTGTAGAGCCATTTACAAATGTTTCTATTGATTCACCGCCTTGATCAATTAATACTGTATATTCTATGTCACTAGGAGCAATAAAATAACCATCATTTGGTTTGTTAGTTGAATCGTTGTGATATTTTTGATTTTCAGAAACTAAAATAGGTGTTTTTATATTGAGAGGCTTTATTCATTCATTAATTTGCTCTTTTGTCCCATATAAATAGTGATTTTCTTCAATTTTATACATCATAGGCTTGTTAGGAAATTTTTGTTCTTCTAAATAATCCGGTTCAAAATTAACATCATCGAATTTTTCATTAACATTTGATATTTTTGGGATTGCTTTAAATAAATTTACAGTATAAGGATGAATAGGTTTTTCAAAAACATCTTTAGTATAGCCTTTTTCTACAATTTTACCTAAATGCATTATTGCAACTTCATCAGCTATATGTTCAATCATTAATAAGTCGTGGGCTATAAATAACATACCTATATTTCTTTCCTTGCATAATTTTTTTAATAAATTTACTATCTGTGCTTGTATTGAAATATCTAGTGATGCCACGGGTTCATCAGCTATTATAATTTTTGGATTAACTATTAATGCTCTTGCAATTGCAATTCTTTGTCTTTGTCCTCCTGAAAATTCATGAGGGTATCGATAGGCAAATTGACGAAGTAAGCCAACTTCTTCTAAGGCTTTATAGATTTCTTGTTTTGTAATTAATTTAGCAATTATATTTTTTATGTTTGAGAAAAAATTTACCTTTTTTTCGACGCCAAATAATAAATAAATAGTTTCTAAATCCTTAAGTATATTTTTTATTTCAACATCAAATAATTTAAGTGATTCTAATTTATTAGCTATTTTTTGTTTGTATTGTTTAATATTATTTTTAAATTCAAAAAAATTGGCTTTATCATTTATTTTTTTAAGATTTTTTAATTCTTTCTTTATTTCAAAAAAGAATTGTTTATTAATTTCATTAATTTTTTTATCTAAAATAGAATTTTTTAAAATTAACTTTTTATATATCTTTGTTTCATGCTCAATCTGGTCAATAAATATGTCAGCTTTATTATTGTAATCTTCATCATGGTTTTTAAGATAACTTGACAAATGATGATTAGGTAAATTAATTTTTTCTTGTTTAGCAGAATAATTTTTAAGTATGTTTTTATATCTAGTTTGTTTTTCTAAAAGATAATTTTGTTTATTTTCAAATGATAATTTGTTATCTTGGCTAGCCTTAAAAAATTTTTCAATATCAAAGTCAAAGTAAAGATCTATTACATTTTTTGTAAGTTTTTTAATATTTTTATTTGGTTGAATTTCATTAAGATGTTTTACATAAAAGTCATCAGTATAATTATTTAATTCATGAATTAAAAATTTGATTTGGTCAAGTGATAAGTAACTTAATTTTTCTCTATTTTTTTTAATTAATTTATAATTATTTTTTATTAATAATTCTTTTTTATAGTTATAAACAGAAAATTTACTATTATCATGACATGTTGATGAAATGAAACAATATTTTTGTTCACTTTTATATGTTTTAAGAATATTGTTAATTGTATTTTTGTTTTCTAATATAAAATCATTATATTGATTTTTAGTTGAAGCTAGACGCTCTTTTATATTTTTTAGTTCAAACAATATTTTGCTTTTTTCATCATTTTCACTTATAAAATAGGAATTTTCATAAAATGTATTCCTATATTTAGTTTGTTCATCATAATAATGATTTATTAGATTTTTTGCTTGTGCATGAATCAAATTTATAATTTCGCTTTTAGCTAATTGTTTTTCTTCAAAATAATTGAAGTATAGTTGAAAATTGTCCTCTAATTTTTTTGAACTTAGATCAAATTTTAGGTTTGTAAGTTTATCATTTCATTTTGTCAAAAAATCTTGAATTATTTTATTTATTGCATGTAAATTTTCAAACTTAAGTTTCATTGAAATTAAATTAAAAAAATTTTTTGAGTGAGATTTAACGTTCTTTCAATCACTAAAAATATCAAAAATTTTTTTATTAATAATTCCACTAAAAATTAGAGGTTCTTTTAAAATTTGAAAAATATTTCTCCTGCCATTTAATGATGAATATGGGTCTTGAAATATCATTTGAACATTTTTTCTTAACATTTTTTCATTTTTGTGTGATATATATTTCCCACTTACATTTTTTCCATTTAAAGAAACTAATCCACTTGCATCATTTAAAAGTCTAATTATTGCGCGTCCAATAGTTGTTTTTCCACTTCCAGATTCTCCAATTAAACCAACAATTTCTCCTTCATGAATTTTTAAAAAAACATCATCAACAGCTTTATTTATATTTCCATTATTAACAAAATATTTTTTTAAACCTTGTATGTCTAAAATAATTTGCTTATTTTTCATGTTTGTCAAAAGCCTCTCTAAAAAATTTCAATTTTCTTTCTAATTCTTTTGGTTTTTTAATTATTGGAGCATCTGGATGCAATAATCAAGTAGCTGCGCTATGGTTATCATTGATTTTTATTAAAGGCGGTTCCTTTTCAAAATCTATTTCAAGAGCATAATCATTTCTTTGAGCAAAAGGATCGCCAGCTGGTAAATTAGCCATATCAGGAGGTGTTCCTTTGATTGAAAATAATTCTTCCACATTGCTTTCAGGAATAGCTGATATTAGTGCTCAAGTGTAAGGATGTGCTGGTTCAGTAAATATATTTTTTCTTAACCCTTTTTCAACAATTTTACCTGCATACATAACATAAATGTAATCACAAAATTTTGCAACAACGCTAATATTGTGTGATATTAAAATTATTGAAATATTGTATTCTTGTCTGATTTGCTCAAATAAAGACAAAACACTTGCTTGTATAGTGGGGTCAAGTGCAGTTGTAGGTTCATCGGCAATTATTAATTTTGGCTTAAGAGCCACTATCATTGCTATTAAAACTCTTTGTTTCATTCCTCCGCTCAATGTATGTGGATATTGATCATAAATATATTCAGGGGAATGAATTCCAAATTTTTCTAAAAGACCTATTAAATAGTTTTTTTTATCATTATTAGATTTAGATTTTCATTCATCATTTTTATTTAAAGCATCCATTAACTGTTTGCCTATTTTTCTTGTTGGATTGAGCGAAGTAATAGGATCTTGTGGTATATACCCGATATAATGTCCTCTTATTGATTGTCACATTTTTTCTTTTTTGAACTTAGTTATGTCAACATTATCAATTATGAATTCATCATAAGATGAAATAGTTTCTCTATTTGCATTTATTAATGCTTTGGAAAATACAGACTTGCCAGAACCTGATTCGCCAACTATACCAACTATTTGACCATAATTAATATCAAAATCAATGCCACGAACAATTTTTATCAATGAATTTTTAGTACTTTTGAAGCTAACATTAAGGTTACGGACTTTTAATAATTTATTGTCTTCAAACAATTCCACTTTTGTAGAATTCAAATTTTTATTATTTATCTTTTCCATAAAGTCTCCACTTTTTTAGTTCATTGATGTGTTTTATTTACAGTCACAATTAATGCTTATCACTTATATTTAATTTTTAATTTTAAATTAAATTATAATAATTATAATTAAATAACTAGGAGAAGCATGAAATTTAGACCCATACAAAATAATCAAACAATTGAGATAGTTCAATCAAATCGTGAGTTGGATTTTGGCAAAGATAAAGAAAAAATACATCAAGATCCAAAGCGCCAATTTTCACCAAGAATTTACAAGGTTATTAGAAGTGAAAAAATTTTAAAAATATCACTAATGATGATTTCTTTTATAATTATGATTTCTTCTATTGTTGCTTTTTTCCTTGTTTATTTTAAGGTTCCACCTTTTAATACTAGCGGTAAGCCTTTAACGGGATATTTAATTCTTTTTGGCATTTTAATATTTTTTTCATTTGTATCTGGTCTTAAAAATTCAATTGAAAATTTACGCTGAACTCACACTATTCAAAGATATAGAGATGCTATTTCAACAGGCGATTATACTTCAAGTGCTACATTCCACATAGTATATAAAAAAATAATTTTAAAAGATATTAACTTGTTATGAATGCTTATATTTATTATTACTTATCAAGGATTATTTACATTAATTATTTTTGGTTTTTATAAATCAGGAGCATGAGTTGCTGGAAGCAAAAATGGAGCCTTTTATATTAATTTAGATTGACCAACATGGCTTGATTTAAGTTTTAAAAATACAGAATTTTTCTGTTTAATAAGCTTAATTATTATGGTTAGTCTAGTTGTTAGTTATATTTTTATAAAGATTTTTGATAGCAAAAGGCTAAATGATATAAGCGACTTTTTGGGCGAGAGATCAGTAGAAGTTCAAGATCAAATCGATAAAGCAAAAAAAGATCGCAACAAAATGTGGCTCAGAATTTATCTTGTTGTAGTTGTTCTTACAATTTTTCTTCCATTGGCTTTATTATTAGTGGCTATGTGAAGAGGAATCATCAGAAGAAAGAAGAAAGTGATCGCAGCTGCTTAAATAATTAATTTATAGGTTTAAAGGTATAAATATTTTTAAGATATTAAGAAAAATAAATTAATTTAAGTGTGAATTTCTAGTTTGTTTTTTAAAATAAAAGAGGAAAAAAATGAAATTACTTGTTTTAGTTCATAATAGATTTAATGATACAGAACTTGCTTCAGTGCTTAGCACATTTGAAAAGTCAGGCGAATTTGATGAATTTACATTTTATAATCCTAATTATATTAAGGCTCAAGGACAACACGGAATAATAAATTTATCACTTGAAAATGATTTTGATTTTAAATCATTTGATGCAATTTTTATACCAGGTGGAGCAGGAGCGAAAGAATTAAGAAATGATAAAATTTCTTTGGAATTAATTAAGAAATTCAAGAATGATAACAAATATATTTTTGCGATTTGCGATGCTCCTAATGTGTTGTATGAAAACGGCATAATTGATGACAATATGCCCTATAGTTCTTTTCCAATAGAGTCGATTGACAGTAATTCTGGTAAATTAAGAAATGAAGAACTTGCAACATGCCATGAAAAAATATTTACGGGCAAAAGTGCCGCTAGTTCAATTACATTTGCATTATTAATCATTAAAAAATTATTTGGTGATTATAAGTATGAAACACTTAAAAAAGCTCTTTTTGGTGACAGATAATGAATTTATAATGAAGCTATTAATTAGCTTCTTTTTTATTTTAAAAAAATAAAATCCTCTAAGGAGGATTATTAATATTATTATTTGACTAATTAAACAGAAAGGATACCTTTACGCTTTAGAGTCTTGATTGTCTTAGCACTAACTTTTAATGTTGTTGGAGTGCCATTGCTATTTGTGATTGTAATTTTTTGTAAGTTAACGTTAAATTTACGTTTTGTTGCAATCATTGAATGTGAGCGGAGGTTACCAGATAAAGGGCCTCTGTTACTTAGTTGGTCTCTTCTTGCCATATTTTTTACTCCCTTCTTAATTAAAATAGTACTATTATAAAAGAAATTAAGTTTGTACTTTTCTATTTTATCATTTAAGTTAAATTTTAAAAATAATTAAATAAATTTATAATGAAATAAATTATTTAAGTTTGTTTCAGATCGCTTTAGCAGCAATTGCACCATCACTTGCGGCAGTTATTATTTGTCTTACTTCTTTACTTCTAATATCACCAGCAGCATAAATACCAGGAATATTTGTTTCCATATTTTTGTCTGTGCTTATATATCCATTTTCATTAGCTATATTTAAATTTTTAATAAAACTTGTTGTTGGAATAAAACCGATCATTGGGAAAAGCGAATCACATTTTTCAGTTGTAATTTTTCCATTATGGTTTATTAAATCGACAGATTCAAGAAATTCATGGCCATTTAATGATTTTATATAAGTATTTTTTAAGATTCTAATTTTAGGCTCACTAATTACTTTTTGAACTGTTAATTCATCAGCATAAAATTTATCACTTCTTGTAATTAAAGTTATATTTTCACTAAAACTTGTTAGATATAAAGCCTCTTCGAATGCTGAGTTTCCATCGCCTAGAACAAAAATTGTTTTGCCTCTGTATAAAGGACCATCGCATACACCACAATAATTAATTCCTTTTTTGTCAAAAAGTTCAAAGTTTTCTATGTCATTAGGTTTTCTATTGATTAAACCAGTCGCAATAATTATAGTTTTGCTTAAAATAGTAGAACCATTTTTTAAAATAATTTCTTTTCTATTATCGCTTATGTTATTGATGTCTTCAACTTCTGCACTTTTAAACTCTGCGCCGAAGGCAACAGCATGGTTAAATAAATTGTCAGCAAGTTCATATCCTTTGATATTCTTTATGCCTAATCAATTTTCAACTTCAGCAGTTGCATTGATTTTTCCTCCAGGGACTTCTTTTTCCAATAAGATTGTTTTAAGGCCACTTCTGGAAGAATATAAAGCTGCATTCAATCCTGCAGGGCCAGCTCCAATAATGGCTACATCATATATTATTTCATTTTGCATATTAAGTAATTACCTTTGTAATTGGTTTTGATTTTTTAGTTTTAAATCTTGTTTTTTCTATTCATGCAATGTATTGTTCTGGGTGAGCATATTGATAAATAAATCTATATTTTCTCCACTCTCTTAAGTAGTGTACAGGATTTAAGAATTGGAAGAAAATAAAGCCTAAGAAACCGCCTATTAGGAACAGAATTGCTGCAACTAAATAAATTGAATACTTTTCTTGTCTTAAGGGCTCCATTGACATACGAACAACTCCATATCATACGAAGTATAAAGGAGCGTTTGCACCAGGTTTAAGTAAACCAAATAGATTTATAATTCATACAAGAATCATGTATCCAATTAGGTTTGCTATTCCCTCATATAGGAAGAGAGGATATCTATATCCAGTGCCAATACTATCTTTTATGAACATGTTTGAAGCAAAATTTTTACCAAAAATTAATGAACCAGTTCCACTTCAATCAATTCTGCCGTAAACTTCATGGTTTGCATAGTTTCCTCAACGACCGATAACTTGTCCAATTAAAATAGTTGGAATAATTATGTCGCAAGCTTTTCTAATATCAATTTTGTCTCTTTTTGTGTATGCATATATTAAATCGACAATAACAGCTAAGGCTACACCGCCTTGAATACTTAAACCACCCTCTCAGATTTTGTACCAACTTGACCAATCATAATTGGGACTATATATTGCATTTTCAACAAGCAATCATAAACGAGCGCCAAAAATGGCTGATGGAATAGTTAGAAAAATTAACATTAGAAGTATGTTAATATCATATCTTGCTCTTTTTCAAAAAATTAAACAAGTTAATATTGAAGCAATCATACCAAACATCATTGTTAATGAATAAGTGTGAACTGGTAGAGAACCAATATGAAAGAGCGTGTGTGCTTGATTTGCAAGCACAGGTGATTCAGGTATTCAAACTCCTGAATTAACCATTATATTATTCATTGATATCTCCTTTCATTTTAGATATTTTTAGTTGACGTTCAGTTAACAAGCTTAAAGCATTAAATCCTTCTCTTTTTGATAAGTAAGCAATAACTGCAGCTTCAATTAATGATGATACAGAAGCGCCAACTTTAACAGGGACTTGGACCTTTTGTATCTTGCCACCAAGAATTGGATAGTACATAATTCTATCTCCAAGACGATCTAACTTATTATATTCAATATTTGCATTTTCAACTAATTCAACACAAAGATTTATCACCGTTCCGCGCATTATTGATTTAATTCCATAAGTTTGCAAAATGTTAATTAAACCAGTTCCGCGCATTTCAAGTAAATCTTTTGTAACATATGGTGCATAACCAAAGAAATTGGCTCCGATATGTTTGACAAGAACAGCATCATCAGCAACAAATAAATGTCCTCTTTGAATAAGTTCATGAGTAGCTTCCGATTTACCTGAACCAGATTTACCAATAATAAGAACACCAATTCCATGTATTGATAACAAGCATCCATGAACTTGTGTTTCTTCTGAGTAAAAATCACTTAAATATGTGCCAATTGTGGAAGTGATTTTTGAGGTACTTTTATCAGCTATGTAAAGAGGAATTTTAAATTCATTACATACTTCTAAAATTGTATTATGATGCATGCTCAAAACACCTTTTGACAAAATAACCATTGGAGGTTTAACTGATAAAATTCTTCTTAAAGTTTCTCTAAATTTCTTTTTTGTAAGAGATTTAAAATAAATCGATTCTTTAGTTCCTCAACAAACAACGTTGCCAGAGTAGCGTTTGTTTTTTGATATTCCTGAGATTTCTAAACCAAGTCTATGAATAGCTGGATATTTAATAGTTCGATACTCAATATTTTCATTTTTGTTTACTAATTGAATATCAAATTTTCTTATAACTTCTGAAACATTAATAGTTTTATTACTCATTGGTTAAGATCCTTAACTAAACAAATTTTTTATGTTAATATTTTACATTTAATTAAAATAAATATAAAGCAATTTTGAAAAGCTTTATATTCTTGATTTATAAATTAGTTTTTTCAATTTCATCCACTTGTTCTGCAAAATAATTTGGATATCTTTTGCAACTTAACTTAACATATTTTTTGGTGTATTTCAGGGCCAATTCTTTATTATTTGCATCGATAGCATTCAATGCTTTATGTAAAATTATCTTTACTAACAAATATCATGATAAGATAGCTAAAATTATTGCAAAAAATATATTTGAAAATATGAAAACACCTAAAACATTTTCGCCTCTTCTATATGGGAAGCTTAATAGCCAATTTATTATACAAACCAATACAATAATCATTATCATCAAAGGGACAATTCCTTTAAAAGCCATTGACACACTTTGTCTCATAGTTCGTTTATTCATGTTAATAACTTTGTATCAAACATCTACTTTTTCTTTTAATGTATGTTTTGTCAATGTTGCTCCTTAATTAGTCAAATGTGACATTTTTTAAATTTTTTATTCAATTTATAAAGAAAGTATAAGTTCTATCAAAATCAGGTTTATTTTTTTTCTTAAAACCTTTTAAATCAGCTATTTTAGTCAAAATATTGTAAATCTTTGCATCATCTAAATTTTGTAAATATTCAATGTCAATATTAAACTCTTGAGAAATTTTTTCTGGGTAATAATCAACCATAACAGAAAGAAAATTAGAAAAAAGCATCTTGGGTTCAAATATTTTTGTTTCAATTGAACCAATCATAGCCAATTTTGTGGCTGCATATTGATCATTTAATTTTGGTAATAATATTCCAGGGGTATCCATAAAGAAAAAATTATCAACAGAGGTTCATTTTTTTTCTCTAGTAACACCAGGGAAATTAGCGACCTTTAAACTTTTTTTATTAAGCATCAAATTTATTAAAGTGCTTTTACCAGCATTTGGTATTCCAAGCACAAATGTTTTAATTTTAGAGTTAATTAATCCTTTAGCTTTATCTCTTTCAACTTTTGAAGCTGATAATTTTTTGATTTTATTTAAAATTATCTTTCTATTATTTGTTTTTCTTAAATCTAATCATAATAGATTTGAGTTACCAAATCTTTTTTCAATTAATTGCTTTTTTGATAAGTCCATTAGGTCACTTTTTGTAATAATAAAAAGTCTTGGTTTTTGTGGGGCAATTTGATCAAAATCTTCGTTATAACTACTTATTGGGCATCTAGCATCAAGAACGATTATAAAAATATCTGCTAAAACAGCGTTTTGTTTGATTTCCTTCATAGCTTTTGCCATGTGGCCAGGATATCAATTAATAAGCTGTGTGTCTTTATTATTTTTCAGCATATCTTTTTGAATTTTTTAACAAAATATTTTCGTTTTGAAGTTCTGTTATTTCGTTTTGATGTCTTGAAATAGTTTTTCTAATTTCATCATTTAAAATATCATTGTTTTTTTCTAATTCCAATATGTAATCATAGATATTATTTAAAAATTCATTGACTTCTGGCACTGAATAGCCATTTAGCTCTCGCGAAAATTTAATGTTCTTTATTCTATCTTTAATTTCCAAATTCATGCTACTCTCCCACTTTTTATTATTTGTTATAAATTTTACATAAAATTATACCTGCTGCTACAGCTACATTTAAACTTTCGAAATCTATAGGTATATATATTTTTTTATCACTAATGTTTAAAATTTCTTGCCTTATACCTTTGCCTTCGTTTCCTAAAATAACTATAATATTGTTATTTTCAAAAATTACTTTTTTGAATTCAACTGCTTCTTGATCTAACACAGTTGCATATGTTTTGTATCCTTTTTTCTTGTATTCATTAATAATTTCAACCGGATTTTTATAATTAATTAAATTTACTTTAAATATTGCTCCTTGGCTTGATCTAACTATTTTTTCATTGTAAAAATTAACATTTGAAATAATTGTGTCAAAACCAAAAGCTAGTGAGCTTCTAATTATAGTTCCTACATTTCCAGGATCTTGCACATCATCTAAAAAAACAACTTTATTAATTGGTCTAATCAATGAATCTTTTTTGATACATAGTGCAACAATTCCTTCAGGAGTTTTTGTAGATGTTATGCTGTTTAAAACATTTTCTGTAATTATTATTGATTTTTCATATATTACTTTTTTATAGTTAATTTCATAAATTTCTTTAACTAAATTTGCTTTTATTGCTTCCTCAACTAAATGATAACCTTCTATTAAAAAATACTCTTTCTCTTTTCCAGATTTAACTTTCTTTAAAAATTTAATTTTTTCATTATTGACGCTAGATATTATTGTTTTCATTCTTTAAGAAAATCTTTTCCTTTTTGAACTTCAAATTTTGATAAATCTAAAAAGTTGAGTTGTCTCATTATTTCATAGCCAACAATAGCTACTGTGTTGGCTAAATTAATACTGCGCATGGCGCTAACCATAGGTATTCTTAAGCATCTATCAATATTATTTTGGAGTATTCTCTTATCAATTCCTGTTGATTCTCTTCCAAACATAACTCATATTTCTTTATCTATTTTATAGTCATTATAGTAAGAAATTTCAGTATAAATTTTCTGCCCATATCTTGTTAGATAATATATTTTTTTGTCACCATATTTTTTATAAAAGTCATCATATGATGAGTGAACTTCATGTTGAATATCACTAAGAAGTCTATTAGCAGCAGCCCTAGCCATGTGTTTAGGATCTAAGTCAAATGAAATAGGTTTTATAATATGAAGTTTTGCTCCTAGAGCATAACAAGTCCTAATTATATTAGCTGTGTTAGGTGGTATTTCTGGTTGGTATAAAACTATGTTAAGCATTTTTCTCCTTTATACTACATAGTTATTTTATAGTATTAATTGTCTTTTTTAGGTTTTCATTATAAATTTTGATCAAATTATATTTTCTTATTGATATTAAATGCACATCAATTGGAATTAAGAATTTATATTTTTTAGTAAAAAAGCAATATAATAAAATTGTTAATTTTTGGGGGAAAAATGAAAATATTTGTAATTAAAACTAACGAACCATATGAAACATTAGCATATGAAAATATTATTATGAATGATAAAGATATAACTGGAGATGTTCTTGTTTTATATCAACACAGAAAGTCAATTATTATTGGAAACAATCAAAATGCCTTTGAAGAAATAAATAGGGAATATGTAAAAGAAAATGATATTTTAGTCCAAAGAAGAAAATCTGGTGGGGGAGCAGTTTACCATGACATTGATAATTTAAATTTTAGTTTTATTTCTGATAAATCAAGCAACAATAGTTATCAAAAATTTTTGAGACCAATTTTGAATTTTTTAACTTCTTTAGGCCTTCAAACGGAATTTCACGGACGCAATGACATTTTGGCAAATGGTTGCAAAATAAGTGGTAATGCACAATATATATCTGGAGATAGAATAGTATCTCATGGAACATTATTGTTTGATGTAGATATGACAAATTTAGCGAAAGCTCTTAACCCAAACAAAATTAAATTCGAATCAAAAGGCATAAAGTCCGTTAGAGCTAGAGTAGCAAATATTAATGATCTTTTAGAGAACAAAATGACAGTTGACGAGTTTAGAAATGCGCTCGTTGATTATTTTGTGAAGAATGAAAATTCTACATTAGAAGAAATACCATATGCTAAGTATGAAAAACAATTCAAGGAAGTAAGCGAATTATTTAAATCTGATAAATGAAACTATGATAGAGCAGCTAATTTCACATATTCAAATGTTGAAAAATTCCCCGGCGGTTTAATTAAGGTGTATGGTGAAATCAAAGATGCTAGAATTGTTAATCTAATTTTCACAGGTGATTTTCTAAGTAAAAAAGATGTTAGAGAAATTGAACCATTGTTCAAATCAGTTCGTTATAATGAGGAATCTATTTTAGAAATTCTTGATAAAATTGATATCGAATCATATTTTGGAACAATAACTAAAGAAGAATTAATTAAAATTATTCTTGGTTAAAAAAGCCGCCAATATAGGCAGCTTTTATTTATATTTTCTTAATGCATTTTGATAAATAATTTTTGAAATTCCAGATAACTTATTTTTTGCTTTTTCGTCTATTTTATAAGTATTCTTGAATTTTTTAATTTTAAATGAACAATATTTTATAAACTCTTTTATTTGATCATGTTTAACCATTTTATTTAATCCATAATATGTTAAATAAATACAAATAATAAATAAATTTTTAAGTTCAAGCAGTTGATATTCATTTTCTAGTAAATTAAATTTAATAATGTGTAAAAATGTTTGTGAATATGCATTATACACTTTATCAATTCTCTCTTTTCAATCAATAATTCTGCTTGATAATGAATTTTTTCTCATTTGATAAGTGAACAACTTTTTATTTAAAAATTTGTGTTTTGGGTTAGACAGAAACAAAAGATATGTCATTCTTATATCTTCATAATCATGCTCACTAAAGCGAATATTATATTTCTCACAAATATTTAAATAGTATTCTTTTTTAATTAATCTGCCTCACGCAAATAAAGGATTGTGTAAGAAAAAATCTTTTGGATCATCAACATCATAATTTTTAAAATAGGGAAAATTAGGAAGCGGAACTCTTATGTTTTTTGCAATTTCAAAACAATACACAGCTTTTGAAGAAACTATATCATAATCTTTATCAAGTGAATTAACAAATTCTTCAATTGTCTTTGGACTCATTTTGTCATCATCATCTATAAAAACAAAATAATCGCCAGTAGCCTTCTGAATTAAAAAATCTCTATTAAATCCCAGACCAACGTGTTGATTATAGTCTTGCAAATCATACACTTTTATTCTTTTATCTTTTTGAGCTCAATCGTGCAAAATTTTTAAAGTGTTATCTGTGGAATAATCATTCAAAACAATTATTTCTAAATTAGGATATTTGTTTTTTACAACACTTTTTAATGAAAAATAACTTAATTTTTCAATATTATGGCATGGAATTAAAACACTTATTTTTAATTTAGTCATATCCAACATATATGTTCCAACTTTCGTAATTTAATTGTAAATATTATACATTTAAAAATTTTATAGTTTTAATGTCCATAAAATTTAACAGTTAAATTATATGTTTTTCTTATTTTTAAAATTTATGAAAAACACTATAAAACAATCATTTATGTTAGAGCACTTAAATTTTTAACATAATTATTGAATCTAAAAGTATTTATATTTTTTGGTTATTGAAAAAGCTTTTTTATATTTTTTTAATACTTTTTTTTACAGGCATTTAATTAAATTTATTCTTATTAATTTTTAATAATGTATTATAATTTTTTTACAAATGGTCGCGTAGCTCAGTAGGATAGAGCACAAGCCTTCTAAGCTTGTTGTCAGAGGTTCGAATCCTCTCGTGATCGCCATTTTTTTTATTCATTTTCAAAATATAATATTAAAATAGAATTAGACGTTCGCATAGCTCATCAGGTAGAGCACAAGCCTCCTAAGCTTGGGGTGATGGGTTCAATTCCCGTTGCGAACGCCATTTTTTTATTATTTTTTTAATAATTCACAAAATTGTACTTTTTATATAAAAAGCACATTTTTTAGGAATTTTTAATTTTTGTTAATTTATATTAACTTTTTAATATAAAAACATTAAAATTAATTAATATGAAAAATCTTGCAAATGAATTAAGACCTAAAACTTTGAATGATATTATTGGACAAAAGCAAACTATTAAATTATTAAAAAAAGTTGCAGAAAAGAAAATACACACAAGTTTTATATTTTTTGGTGAATCTGGAACTGGCAAAACATCAACCTCTGTATCATTAGCAAATGATATTGGTTTAAAATATGATTATTTTAATGCGTCTATTAATAGTAAAAATGAACTAATTAAATTATTAAACGAGAATGAGATATTAATAATTGATGAAATTCATAGACTTAATAAAGACAAGCAAGATATATTACTTTCATATTTAGAATTTGACAAAATAATTGTTTATGCAACAACTACTGAAAACCCTTATTTTAGGATAAATCCTGCATTAAGAAGCAGGATGCAAATATTACAATTTACTAAACTTAGTGAAGAAGAAATGTTTGAAGGTATTAAATACAATTTAACAAAACATTTTAACAATATTGATATGGATGAAACTACAATAAAATCTTTTGTTAAATTATCAAATGGCGACTATAGATCTTGCTTGAACAACTTACAAATGTTAGTTTTAATGAACAAAAACAAAAAGATAACAATTGAAGATATAAAATTAATTGTTCCTAATGTGACTTTTTATAGTGATGCAAACTCGTCTTCCCATTATAACAACCTATCAGCTTTTCATAAATCTTTGAGAGGTTCTGATATTGATGCTGCATTTTATTATGGGGCAATTATTATGAAAAATGGCGATTATCAAGGTCTTTTTAGAAGACTTATAGCTTGCGCATATGAAGATGTGGGATTCGCAGAACCGCTTTTACCCACTAGGGTTCAAAATGCTTTAAATGCTGTTGAAACACTAGGGTTTCCAGAAGCCAGATTACCTTTATATTATGCAATTGCTTCTGTTGCGTTGGCGCCAAAAAGCAATTCTATTTATAAGGCTATTATGAATATTGAGAGTTTTGTGGACGCAGGAAATATTTATGAAGTTCCAAAAAAATTAAGGGATGGGCATTATTCTTCAGCAACAAAACTAGGAGATTCTATAGGATATAAGTATCCTCATGATTTTCCATATAGTTGAGTAAAACAGACTTATTTGCCAAAGGAAATATCCGATAAAGAATTTTTTGAATTATCACAAAATGATATTGAAAAGATTAAAAAATATTTTTTAACTATTAAAGAATGAAATAAAGATAAGGAGAAATAATATGGATAGCAATAATATAAAATGAGAAGAAATTAAGACATTTGAACAATATAAAAAGCTTAAAAATATGCTTTCATCTCCAGAAAGTGAAATAGAAAAACTTAAGGCAAAAATTAAGACATCTAGTCCACAAGAGAGAAAAGAAATAGGGATAAAAATAAGTGAATTAAAGAATTTTTATAATTTAAAATTTGCTGAAATAGAAAAAAGAATCGAAGATGAAAAAAATAATGAAATTATAAACAATGAATTTGTTGATGTTACTAAACCGATTAAGCAGTTCGGTTCATTGCACCCAATTACAATTGTCGAACAAAGACTTAGAGATTGATTTACTCAGAATGGTTATTACGAAACAATAGGCGGAGAAATTATTGATAATGAATACAATTTTAATCGCTTAAATATTCCTGATGATCACCCTGCTAGAGCAATGCACGACTCATTATATATTAATAAAGAGTTATTGCTTAGAACTCATAATACTGGTATAACAGCTTATGAATTAGAAATTAATGCCAATAAGAATATAAACATTTTTGCTATTGGGAAAGTTTATCGTAATGATGAAGATGATGCTACTCATTCGCATCAATTTACACAATTAGATTTTGTTAGTGTTGGAACTAGTATAAGTTTTCCTAATTTAATTTGAACCTTAAAATCATTGCTTTCTTATGTCTTGGAAGAAGAAATTGAAGTTCGTTTACGTCCTAGTTATTTTCCTTTTACTGAACCTAGTGTTGAAGTTGACATTAATTACAAAGGAAAATGGATGGAAGTTCTTGGTGCAGGCATGCTTCATCCTGTTGTTATGAAAAAAGCTGGCTATGATGATAAAAAATTTAATGGTTTTGCAGCTGGCATAGGTATCGAAAGACTTGTGATGATTAAGTATGGAATTAGGGATATTAGACATCTATACAAGAATGATTTAAGGGCTCTGCTTCAATTTAAAAATGAAAAATAAATTTAAAAATTTTCTTGATAATGAGTCAAAAAAAGACTATTTTATAGAGTTATTTAAAAAAATAGCAAATGAAAGAAAAACAAATAATGTCTTTCCTGATGATAATTTAATTTTTGAGTCATTAAATTATTGTGAACCTGAAGATATTAAGTTGATTATTTTAGGACAGGATCCTTATTACACTAAAGGATATGCAGATGGTCTAGCATTTAGTTCAGCTATTGATAAATGTCCAAAAAGTTTATCTAACATAATTAAAGAACTTAAAAAAGATTATCCAATGTCAATCATAAATACTTATAGTTTAAAATCATGAGCAAAAAATGGCGTTTTACTTTTAAATACAATTTTGACAGTTAATGAAAATAAACCAAAGAGTCATGCAAACTTCGGGTGAGAAATTTTTGTCAAAAACTTACTAAGTTTCATTTTGAAAGTTAACAAAAAAGCTATTTTTGGTATATGAGGTAATGAAGCTTTAAAAGTAGTTAAGAATATTGTTGACTCAGAAAGAATTATTTATTTATCACATCCATCTCCATTTTCATATGATAAAGGTCGCAATAGTTTCAAAGATTCAAGTTTTTTTAAGAAAGTTAATGAAAAATTAGAAAATGATCCAATTAATTTTGATATTAGAAAGGAATAAATATGATTATTTCACTTAGAGAATTAAATAAATATTTACCTAACATTAAGCTTGATACAACAGTAGAAAAGGCAATTAATAATTTAGGATATGAAGTTGAATATATAACCAAATTTAGCGATGTTTCAGGAGTTCAATTTGGAAAAATTATTGATGTTCAAAAAAATGTTAACAGTAAAAATTTAAGTATTGTTTCATTACAATTAAAGGACAAAATAATTACAATTCAAACTACAGCAAAAAATGCTAAAAAGGGTTATTTTACAGTTGTTTTTGTTGAAGGTTCTAAAAAAGGAGATTTAACTTTTTCTAAAAAAGAAATAGCTGGAGTTGTATCAGAAGGAATGTTTGCCGGATATTCAGAACTTGGTTTCGATTCTTCATTATTACCTTTTGATCCCGAAGGAATAATATTACTTGATAAACAAGATGTTTCTTTAGAAAAAGATCCTATTGAGGCGTTTGAACTAGATGACTATATTATTGATATAACAACACCTGCTAATAGACCAGAAACAAATTCATATTATATTTTAGCTATGGAACTTGCTGCATATTACAAAACAGATTTTAAGTGATATAACTTGAAACCTAAAGATGGATATAATTTTCGATCAAAGTTAAGAGTTTCTAAGCAGGAAGCTAACGAATTAACGTTTGTTGAAGCAAAAGTAAATAATTCAAAAACTAGTTTAAGTGATATTTTATTTCTTGCAAAACATAAAATTTCTGCAAAGGGAATATATCCAGTTGATTTAACAAATATAACAATTTTGGTAACTGGAATGCCTGCTCATGCTTATGATAAAGATAAAATTAGTGGAACAATTTCTTGTGTAAATTACACAGGAAAAGTTAATATTTTAGGAAATAAAGATGTAGAAGTTAAAGATGTTTTAGCCATCACAGATGCTAAAAAAGTAATTTCATTAGCTTCAGTTATGGGTTGCGAAGAATCTTCGATTGATGAAAAAAGTTCAAACATTATTTTTGAAGTGGGTGTTTTCAATTCTAAAAAAATTAGAGAAGCAGCAAGACAAATTAAAATTGAATCTAATTCATCAACACAAGGCGGAAAATCTTTAAATTCACAAATTGCATATACAGGAATTTCATTTTTAAAATATAGAGCATCTTTAGATGGGAATTTAGTAAGTCAAATTGTCAATATTCCAAAGGTTAAAAAAGGCAGATCTGTTATTCAAAGTAGAAGAAAATTAGCAATATACTCAAATCGTGAATTCAAAGATTTAGATGAATTTGATGATGTTGAAAAAACATTAAAGAAAATTGGTTTTTCAATGGACAAAAATAGAGTGATAGCTCCATCATATAGGAATGATATTGAAAATTATGAAGATGTAATTGAAGAATATTTTAGATTTTATGGCTATGATAATTTTAAGCCTATTGCACCATTTTTAAAGCCTTATGAAGTTAATCGTTTAAGCGATAAAAAAGGTCATTTACAGTCAATGGGTTATAATGAAATAAGAACTTTTACTTTAATTAGCAATCAATTAAATATTTTGAATCCATTTAATTTTGAAGAAAATGTTCAATTGATGACTTTTGTTTCTAAAGAAAGAGAGGTTATAAGAAATTCAATAATTACATCTATGCTTGAATCAGCTGATTATAATATTAAAAGAAAAATTAACAATTTATCACTGTTTGAATATGGAATGATAAATTATAATAATTTTGTTTATGGTTTATTATCAAATCAAAAAGATTTCTTTGAAATGAAACAGGATATTTGTAACTTCTTAAAAACAGATAAACTTGAATTTTTACCTTTTAAAGATAATGAAAATATTCATCCTAATGTTTCTGCTAAAATTTACCACAATAACAATTTTATAGGATGAATAGGAAAAGTAAACCCAAAAATAGGCTCAACTGAATTTTGAGTAGCTGAATTTAAAGATATTTATAAACCATCTCAAATAACATTTAATGAATACAATTCTGATCCGCTTAAAAATATAGATCTAACTTTTGAATTAAATTCTCACGATAATATTAATTCAAAAATTAAGGAAATTGAGCAAGTAAGTGATTCGTTCTTTGTTCAGCAAATTGATGATTACAAACACGGAAATAAAAGAAATGTCACATTAAGAATAACTGGAACAAGTGAACAAATCGAAAAAATTAATAATAAATTTAATAAATAATATGGAGGAAATTTTTATGTACAAGAAAGTTAAATTATTTGATAAAGAAATTGAAAAAGCAATCAATAAAGAAATAAAGAGACAAAATTTACATATAGAATTAATTGCCTCAGAAAACTATGTAAGTAATGATGTGCTAAATGCTACAGGTAGTGTTTTAACAAATAAATATGGAGAAGGATATCCTGAAAAAAGATACTATGGTGGTTGTGAAAATGTTGATGTTGTTGAAACATTAGCTATAGAAAGACTTAAGAAATTATTTGGTGTTAAGTATGCTAATGTTCAACCATATTCAGGCTCAGTTGCTAATGCAGCTGCTCTTGCATCAGTTGCTAATCAAGGGGACAAAATTATGGGTCTAGCGCTTTCTTCTGGCGGACACCTTTCTCATGGTTACAAAATTAGTTTTAGTGGTATTTTTTATGAATCAGTAACTTACACAGTTGACGAAAACGGTTTTTTGAATTATGATGAAATTAAAAAAATTGCTATTAAAGAAAAACCAAAAGTAATTATCTGTGGATATTCTGCTTATCAAAGAATTGTAGATTTTAAAAAATTTAGAGAAATAGCAGATGCTTGCGGCGCCAAATTAATGGCTGATATTGCTCATATTGCAGGTTTAATTGTTGCTGGTGTTCATCCTTCTCCTGTTGGTTATGCCGACATTATTACATCGACCACACACAAAACATTGCGTGGTGCTCGTGGTGGTGTAATAATGACAAATGACGATGAAATTGCTAAAAAAATTGCTAGATGAGTATTCCCAGGATATCAAGGGGGGCCATTATTTCATTCTATAGCTGGCAAAGCAGTTGCTTTTTATGAAGCGCTTAAACCAGAATTTAAAGAATATGCCAGAAATATAGTAAAAAATGCCAAATCATTTGCAGAATCGTTCATTAAAAGAGGAGCATCAATAGTATCGGGAGGCACAGATAATCACTTATTTACATTAAATGTTAATAAATCTTATGGAATTACTGGTTTAGAAGCAGAGAAAATACTTGAAAAATTCAACATAGCAGTTAATAAAAATACAATTCCTTTTGATACCCTTTCACCTGCTGTTACTTCTGGTATTAGAATGGGTGCGGCAGCTATGACATCTAGAAATTTCACAAAATGGGATGAATTAGCCTCAATAATAGATGAAATTTTAAGAAATTACGCCTATATTAAATCTAAAAAATATTCAAAAGATAGATTAAAAGAATTAAAAAACCAAATAATAGAATTAACAAAAGAATTTCCAATTATTTCTAATTATTAATATTGACAATAATGGAGGTCATTATGGGTAAATTATTTCCTAATATCCAACCATATGAAAAAGGCTATTTAAGAACAAGAGATAATTTGCATGAAATTTATTATGAAATATTAGGCAACCCTAATGGTTTTCCTGTCCTTTATGTTCATGGCGGACCTGGTGCTGGAGCAAGCAAAGATAATAGAAGAATTTTTGACCCTAAATTCTATAAAATAGTTATTTTTGATCAAAGAGGATGTGGCGAAAGTAAGCCATCAATGTCGCTAGAAAATAATACTACATGGCATTTAGTTGATGATATTGAATTAATTAGAGAACATTGTAATATTGATAAATGAATATTACTTGGTGGATCATGAGGAACTACATTATCTCTTTGCTATGCTATTAAATATCCAAATAGAGTTAGAACAATGGTGTTACGTGGAGTATTTTTAGCCAGAAAAAAAGATTTATTAGAACTTTATCAAGAAGGAACTAGTTATTTTAATCCCATAGACTTTCAAAGATATATTTCTCTTGTTCCTGAAAAGTATAGAAATGATGTAATTTCTTATTATCACTATATGATGCACGAGGGTAATGAGAAATTAAAAGAAAAAGCATTAATTGAATGAGCTAGATGAGAATCAGTAAATT
Organism: Mycoplasma tauri; assembly: GCF_016925555.1. Taxonomy (GTDB): domain Bacteria; phylum Bacillota_I; class Bacilli_A; order Mycoplasmatales; family Metamycoplasmataceae; genus Mycoplasmopsis; species Mycoplasmopsis tauri. The sequence continues at coordinate 102,361 of NZ_CP070479.1, forward strand.
CAAAAATTAACAAACCAGAGTTTAAAACTGATGATTTAAAATCAATCTTTGAAATAGCATTAATAGAAAATCATTACTTTTTTAATAATTGTTTTTTTGAAGAAAATTACATATTGAATAATGTTGATAAAATAAAAAACATTCAAACCTATATAATTCATGGTGCACATGATCTTATTTGTTGACCTGAAGGTGCATATTTGTTACATAAGCAGCTTAATAATTCAGAGTTGAATTTCATAAATGAAGCAGGTCATTCACAATGGGAAGATAAAATTTTGTCCAAAATAATTGATATATTTGAGAATTTAAAAAAACATTTATAAGGTTGTAAATAAGAATAATATGGAAAATTTAAAAAAATATTTTGCTCTTTCAAAGAAAATTACTTATCTAGATAATGCTGCTTTAACATTAAAACCACAGAGCTCAATAGAAGCTTTGAACAATTTTTATACAAATTATTCAATTAGTTCCAGAACTAGAGACACACCTATAGGGATAAAAGTGAATGAGGAAATTAGTTCATTAAGAAAAAATATTGCTAATTTAATTAACTCTAAACCAGAAGAAGTAATTTTTACATCAGGCACAACTGATTCTATAAATAAGTGTGCAGCCATGCTTAAGAAAATATTAAAAAAAGATCATGAATTATTACTTAGTGCTTATAATCACTCTTCAAATATAACTCCATGAATAAAATTAGCAGATGAATTAAATGTAACTATTAAAATAGTTGACGATAATTTAATTGATAGTATAAATAGCAAGACAAAAATTATTGCTTTTTCTCAACTTAGTAACAATTACAACATTAAATATGACATGGAGAAAATATACAAAAAAGCAAATGAAATAGGTGCAATCGTAATAAATGATGCAGCTCAAGCTATAGTGTATGAACCTGTTAACTTTTATAATAGTCATATAGTTGTTTTTAGTTCAAATAAATTTTATGGGCCAACTGGTTTTGGGGCATTAATAATTAAAGAAAATTTACTTAAACACTTAAAACCTTCTACATTTGGCGGCGGATCCACATTGTCTATAGATTCTAATAATAATTGTTATTTTCAAAATGGAATTGAAGCATTTGAACCTGGGACACCAAATTTATCTGCAATATTTATGTTCAACGAATCATTAAATTTTTTTAAGAATAAGATAGGGTATGATTTAACTAAGAAAAAAATAGAAAAACTTAGTTCATATGCATATGAAAAATTATCTAAATTAGAAAATATTGAATTGTATACATCAAAAAACTCACATATAATTTTGTTCAATGTTAAAGGTATTAATGCTCAAGATGTGGCCCATTATTTAGGGACTAAAAATATTTATGTCAGGGCTGGATTATTTTGTGCTTTATACTTAAAAAATATCAAGTCTGTGAATTCATATGTAAGGATTTCATTAGCTGTTTATAATGATGAAGAAGATATTGATAACTTAGTTAAAGAACTTGAAAAAGGGGGAGATTTCCTTGTCTTATAATTTTGAAGAAAAAAGAAACATAATAATGAACCATTATTTAAAACCAAATAATAGGAAAGAAGTTAATGAAAAGAAAATTGTTTCTTTTAGTAACTCATGTGGTGATGAGTTAGTTGCAGATTATTCAATTGAAGATGGAGTTTTAAAAGATATTCATTTCATGGGAAGCGGATGTGCATATTTTGTATCTTCATCAGATATGTTATGTGATTATTTAAAAGGACGCAGAGTTTCTGAATGTATCTTTTTAATAGATGAATTTGAAAAAATAATTCATTCAAAAGAATCCACAAATGAAATGGAAAAAATGGGTGAATTAAATGTCTTTTTAAATGTTAAAAAACATTCAAATAGGTTAGATTGTGTTCAAATGCTATCAAAACCACTTAAAGAAAAGCTACAAAATGAAGGATAGTAGAATAATATTTCATATAGATTTTGACTCATATTTTGTTAGTGCCCATAGGTCTAAAAATACAAATTTAAAGAATTGGCCTGTAGCTGTTTCTAAGGATTTAGATAATTCAATTTGCACAAGTATTTCTTATGAACTTAAAAATTTAGGAATCAAAGTTGGTTGGCCAAAATACATGATAATAAAAAAGGCTCCTAAAACTATTTTTGTAAAGCCAGATTTTACACTTTACACAACAATTTCAAATAATATTTTTGACTATTTATCTAAAAAATATACTAAAAATATTGAAGTTTCATCAATTGATGAATGCTGAATGGATGTTACTGATGTTTTGAAAGGTTTAGATCCAGTTGTATTTGCTAGAAAAATACAATATGATGTTTTAAAAAAATTTGACATACCTATATCAATTGGTATTTCACATACTAAATGAGCAGCTAAAATTTCATCAGATTTAGCAAAACCATTTGGTGTCAAATATGTAAATACACAATCTGAATTAGAAAATTATATTTGACCATTAGATATAATTGATTACTATGGCATAGGTGAGAAAACTGCAATAAGGTTAAGAAAAATTGGCATAAAGACAATTTCTAATCTTGCAAGATCCAGTGCTCTAGATGTTGATCTTTATAAAATTTTTAAATCTAGACTGAAAAATTATATAGATGAGGCAAACGGTAATGGGAGCGACAAACTCGAATATTCACATAATGAGTTAAAGAATATTGGTCATGAATTGACTTTCGCAAAATATAATATTGATGATAGACATGAAATACACAAAATTATCAAAGATTTAGTTATTAAGGTTTGCCATAGAGCAAAAAATAGGAATATTATTGGTAGCACCTTAACTATTGTTATTAAAAATACAACTAAATCATGGACATCTAAACAAAAAAAGATAAGTAAGCCTTCTAATGATGAAAATTTTATTTACAACAGTGCAATAAATTTATTTGATGAATATTGAAATGAACAACCAATTAAAGGTGTTGGAGTTCGTTTAACAAATTTGATAGATGAATTTAATTATTATAAACAGCTATCAATTTTTGAAAATGATCATGAAAAATCTCAAAAAATAGCAGTAAATGACATTATAAATCATATAAATTTAAACCAAGAAAAGGAAATTTTAAAAACTGGGTATCAAGTTTTAAGAGAAAAAACAAAAAAATCAATTCAAAATAGATTTTTAGAAGAAGACGTTCATTAAAGGGAGAAAAATGAAAATAGGATTATTTGGTGGGTCTTTTAACCCTGTTCACAATGGACATATAAAAATTGCTGAATATGCTTATAAAAATATAGGTTTAGACAAAATTTATTTTATACCAACAGCAGTCAGCCCATTTAAAAAGAATAATAAAGTTGCTAAGAATGAAGATAGAGTTAACATGTTGGAGTTAGCGCTTGAAGATTCTAAAATGAATTATGAAGTTTCTCATTTTGAACTTAAGCGTGGGGGTGTGAGTTACACATTTGAAACAATAAGATACTTTAAACAAAAATTCCCAAATGATGAATTATTTTTTATTATGGGATCAGATCTTTTACCTAAATTTCACAAATGAGAATATGTTGATGAAATGACACAAAAATGTAAGTTTGTCGTTTATAAAAGAACAAAAAATATTAACAAAATTAATGTAAAAAAATTTAATTTATTGTTAATGAACAATCCTATTACAAATGAATCTTCAACAGACATTCGTTCAGGACAGTTAAATCAAACTTGTTTAAAAGTTAACCAATATATTGGAAATAATTTTTTGTATGCTAATGAAATTATTCACTCAATATTAAGCGCTAGACGTGCTAAACATTGTGTTGCTACAGCTGAATTTGCAGCAAAATTAGCTAAAAGTTTTAAATATGATGCAAAAATTGCTTATTATGCAGGATTATTTCATGATATATGTAAAGAAATGAATGAAGATTCTTTTAGGAATTTTTTAGGTCAATTTTACTTTGATATAAATGATAAAAATAAATATCCTTTTCACAAGTTGCACCAAATGGCAGGAGCTCATTGAGTCAGAGACATATATATGAATGAGAATAAAGATATTTTTAATGCCATTTATATTCATACAACTTTATCGCCTGAGCTTAGTGTTCTTGATAAAATAATATTTATAGCTGATAAGATTTGTGATGGAAGAGCATTTGATGGAGTTCAAAAACTAAGAAAAATTGCTTTAGAAAATTTTGATGAAGGTTTTAAAGAAGTTGTCCGCAGAACTTATCATTATAATTTGGAAAAAGGTGTCAAATTCACAATTGAACAATTAAATGTTTATAATAAATGAATGAAAGATTAAAATGAAAAATTTAATAAGGGTACAAAAAATAATAGCACAGTCTGGTATTGCATCAAGGCGTGCTGCAGAGCAATTAATTATTGAAGGAAAAGTGTTAATTAATGGCAAAAAAGCATTGCTTGGTGATAAAGCTTCCTTTGATGATGAAATAAAAGTGAATAATAAAATTATTCATGTTTCTAATTCAAAAAATTTTATTTATATCCTATTAAATAAGCCAAAAAATACAATTACCACTGTTAAAGATCCTAATGGAAGAAAAACTGTGATAGATTTAATTGAAACTAAAGAAAGGATTGTTCCAGTTGGCAGGTTAGATAGAGATACTACAGGTGCGCTTCTTTTAACAACTGATTATGAATTAGTTAATAAATTAACACATCCTAGATATGAAATACAAAGAACATATAGAGTTAGGATAGACGAACCATTGTCTCTTAGAAAATTTAAAGAATTAAATTCAGGAGTTATTGTTAATGGAAAAATGAGTTATCAAATAGTTGATCAAGTAGAAACTAAAAGTTATCTTGTAACTTTGCATGTTGGATCATACCATCATGTAAAAAAATTGTTTGAATCAATAGGGCATAAAGTTATTAACTTAAAAAGAGTTAGTTTTGCAAATTTAAATGTTGAAAAAATGCAAGAAGGAAGTTATAGAGCCTTAAGCTTTAAGGAATTAAAAGATTTAAAATCCTTAATAAAAATGCAAGAGTTAAAATGAGAAAAAAAACAAAACTAAAATTTTATTTGTGTATTTTTTCTCCAATTTATTTAAGCCCCATTTTAACAAGTTGCCAAAGTAGTTTTTGAGATCAACAAAATATATTTGAATCTGAATTTCATAGGGATTTTTTTCGCCAATATTCCTTATATAAAGGAACTTGAGAAAAAATTTTAAATTTTGTAAAAGATGAAAAAAATATAAATAGTTATTATCTTGAAAACTATAAAAAAGTAAAAGAAATTGATGATGCTTGACGAAAAACAATAGATGTAATAACTGAAAAAGGAAATAGAAAAAACTTATTAAATGAAAAATATTACTATTCAAGTTTTGGATATTTCGATGAGAACAACAATTTCAATGAAACAGATATTTTTTCAGATAATAAGAAAGTTAATATTGTTCATGAATTAACAAAAGACCCTGAAGATAAGTCTTTAAATATTAGAACTATGATGACATATATTTCTTACATTAATTATGAAATGAATAGCATTATTCAAGATTGAATTAAAAGATTAGAGAATGACTCAGTATTCTATCTATTTTATAGACAATTTATAAATCATAAAGGGTGACCATTTTTTAGAAATCACGGTTCTAGAGGTCTTGATCGTCAAAAGGTATTTTTTGATAATTTAATAGGATACTCAAATAGGATGGAAAGTGAATTTCAATCTCGTTATTATGATAGCAGTAGAATAAAAGTTGATTATAAAAAAATAATTAATTCTAATCCAGAAGAAAATTATGGCCATTCTCATGCTTTGATTAATTTGTGAAATGAATGAAATGGTTCAATTGTACCCAAAATTAATGAAAAGAATCATGAAAGAATTTGAGATAATAATTTAATTTATTCTGTTGTTAATTTTTTCAAATCTATCTATAAAAAAGCAGAAAAAATAAAATTAAAAAATAATGCAAATTTAATTTTAAGATTACAAAACAAGACTAACAGTGAAGAAATTATTGATCTAGATATAAAAAAATTATTTGATAACTTTTTATTACAAATAGTTGATGATTTCGAGAATTGAAACATTAAAATTTATTATCCTGAAAAAGATTATAGGGATTTAGAGTATATCTTTAAAGATAATTTTGAAGAATTAATGTCAATAGCATCTAAAATTGAAAGAATTATTAATAATTATAAAAACTAATTATAATTGTTATTAATTATTGAATTTAATTCCCTGATAGAAAGTGAGAATAAAATGAGCACAATGTTGGACGTAACTATTGCATATTTATTGGAAAAATGTGCTAATAACAACTATTTAGAATTTGACACAATTTTTGATGAGGTTGAAACCCATTTTGTCGAAAAATGAAAAAAAGAAGCATTAGATAAAGGTCTTACATATGACCAAATTAGAATCAATAAAATTGGTGAATTATATCGTTTATTGTCAGTTGATTCACGTTTTGTTAGAAATTCAAAAGGTTTGTGAACAACCAGAGAAGGTTTTGAATAAAATGATTCAAAAATACGAATTAGTAAACATGGATCAGATGTTATTTGATGCTAGAGCTAAAAAGTACGCCATTCCACATATAAATATTAATAATTTGGAATGATTGAAAAATACTTTAATAGCCGCTAATGATGAAAAATCTCCACTTATAATTGGCGCCAGCATGGGAGCTATAAAATATATGGGTGGATATTTGACTGTAGTTAATATGACTAAATCAATTATTAAAGATTTAAAAATTGAAATTCCAGTAGCTTTGCATCTTGATCATGGTGATTATGAAGCTTGTTTAAAAGCAATTGAATCTGGTTTTACATCAGTTATGTTTGATGGGTCAATGTTGCCTTTTGAAGATAATCTTGTTAAAACTAAAAAAATTGTTGCTTTAGCTAAAGAAAAAAATATTTCGGTTGAGGCTGAAGTTGGCGCTGTTGGTGGAGAAGAAGATGGAATAGTATCTGATGGTGTTAGATCAAATCCTGCTGATGCTATCAAGTTAGCAAACACAGGTATAAGTGCGCTTGCTTGCGGAATAGGAAATATTCATGGAAAGTATCCAGAATCATGAAAATCACTAGATTTTGAAAATCTTTATGAAATTTCAAAAGCTGTTAATATTGGGATTGTTTTGCATGGCGGTAGTGGCATACCTGCAGTTCAAATTCAAAAAGCAATTGATTTAGGTGTTTCAAAAATTAATGTTAACACTGAGCTACAATTAGCTTTTGCACAAGCTGTAGAAGATTTTGTGATATCAGGTGAATCTAAAAAAGGCAAAAATTATGATCCAAGAAAATTGCTTAAATCAGCTTGCCTTGCAATTCAAGAAGTTGTAAAACAAAAAATTAAAGAATTTAGATCTAAAAATAGAGCACAACATATATAAATCAAAAAAAATACTATAAAAATGCGTTAAATGTAAAAAAATATGGGGTAATTTTCCCATTTTTTTATTATTTTTTTACTATAAAAATAATTCAATTATTATTAAGATATGAAATTGAAATATATTATTGCATCTCCAATTTTATTGTTACCAATTATTAGCAATAGCTGTCATTCTAGTTCAGAGTCTGAAAAAATTACAAATAATAAAAATACATTAGATACAAACAAAAACACTTATTACTATCCTTTATCGAGTGAAACAGAATCCTATCTTAATTTTAAGAAAATAGCGTCAAATGTTTATATTCCTGATGGTGACACTATTTATTTTTATGAACATGATGAAAGAGTGGGCTTGAGATTTTTCGGCATAGATACTCCTGAAACTAAAAAAGATAATAAAAAAAATCAAAAGTTGGCTAAAAGAGAAAATCATTTTGCACAAAAAGCTAAAAATTTCTTAGAACAAACTTTACACAATAAAACTTTATATTATGAGTATATAAAACGAGATCGCTATAATAGAAAAATTGGCATATTATACTATGAAACAGAAGATAAAGTAAAAGCAGATGTATCTAAAGAATTACTAAAAAATGGTCTTGCAAGGGTGCATTACATTAATATTGATCGTGATGATATATTTACTGTTAAGGAAGAAAGACAAGTTAAATATTTCAAAGAAATTAAAAAAATTGAAAAAGAAGCAAAGAATAAAAAACTTAATATTTGAGCTTATCCAAAACAAGAAGTGTTTTATAGATAATGGTTGTTAATAAGCTTTAATATTTTATTTAAAAAAATAAATTTAATATATAATGTAAAAGCAATTTAATTTAATAAATTGTTTTTTATTTACTAGTGGGAGACAAAATCGCTAGAACCACATTATCGAAAGGATAACAAAATATGGCAAAATCAAAAGCTGATATTGTCCGTGTTCGTAAGTTACAATTCCCAGCAGGTCAAGCAAAACCTGGTCCTGCTCTTGCTGGTGTTGGTATCAACATGCCAGAATTTACACGTGCTTTTAACGATGCAACACGTGACAGAGGAAGTGAACCAGTTCCTGTTCAAATCACTGTTTACAATGATAAGTCATTTGACTTTAAATTATTTACAGCACCTGCAAGCTATAAGCTAAAGCAAGCTGCTAAAATTAACAAGGGTAGTTCAAACTCAAAAACTACAATTGCTGCAACTATTACAAAAGAACAACTTAGGGAAATAGCAGAATATAAATTACCAGATTTAAATACCGATGATGTTGAAACAGCAATGTCAATCATTGCCGGTACAGCAAAAAACATGGGAATCTTAATTGAAGGTTATGATAACATTAAAGCTGCTAAAAAAGCTGCTGCTGATGCTCAAAAAGCTCAACAAATAGCAGATGCCAAAATGGCTGCTCTTGATGCTGCTGTTACTGAAATGGTTGAAACAAAAGGTCAAGCTATTGATGTTAAGACTGTTGGTGACGAAGAAGTTGCTGAAGGAGAGGAATAATAATGTCTTCAAAAGTTGGAAAAAAACTTCAAGCTGCTAGAAGTTCATATGACAAAACAATCGCTTATGATTTAACAGAAGCTATTGAAATTGTTAAAAGAACTTCATATGCTAAATTCGATGCTTCAGTTGACCTTGTATTTAAATTAAACCTTGATGTTAGAAAAGCTGACCAACAACTTCGTGGATCAGTATTACTTCCAAACGGTACAGGTAAGTCAGTTTCAGTATTAGTTGTTACAAATAATCCAGAAAAACAAAAACTTGCTAAAGCAGCTGGTGCAGACCAAGTTGTAGATGGCCAAGAATTAGAACAAAAAATTAAAGAAGATATTTTTGATTTTGATGTTATGGTTGCTGACCCTGCAATGATGCCTATTTTAGGTAAATATGGTAAAAAACTTGGACCTAAAGGTCTTATGCCTAACCCTAAAACAGGTACAGTTACTCCAACTCCTGAAAAAGCTGTTGAAGAACTTAAAAAAGGTAAAGCAAACTATCGTACAGACAAAGCTGGTGTTGTTCATACAATGGTTGGTAAAGTTTCAATGGATTCAGAAAAATTAGCTGAGAACATTAAAACTGTAATTAGTTTAATTAAAAGGTTAAAACCATCTGCTGTTAAAGGAACATACATTCAAAATATTGTTGTTTCTGCTTCAATGGGACCAAGCGTTAAAATTAAAATTGAAAAATAATTTTATATACACAAACATTTTTCGTGTTTGTGTTTTTATTTTTGCTTTTAATTTCTAATTACAGCCAAACAAGAATATTTCTATTAAAAAAATAAAAAAATTATTTTTCTCTTTTTATTGAATAAATACAAATAATATTATTCTGATTTATAGTAAAATGAGTTCAATTATTTATAGTATTGGAGATAAATATGACAGGATTAAAAGTATTGTCAAATGTTTTTAACAAAACTGTAGCACTAACTGAATTTGGTTCCAATTATTTTCTGGCTTTTTTTGTTTTAATGTGCATATATGTATTTAATAGAACTAAAAATCAATCTAGATTAATTAAATCTTTAATGTTCACATTAATAACTTTTGTTTCAATAGTGCTTTTTTGAGGATTATCCAGCGCATTATCTAATGATATACCTATAATGTATGTTAATCCTATTGGTGTTATTTTTGATGCTTTTGTTGAGATGATAAACACTAAAGGTGATATATTTAAGTCATTTAAAGGAGTCCCGTATGTTTTAGGTTTTCAATTTTTAGGCGTTCTTGCAGGATTTTTAACATTTATTGGTCTATTTTATTTATTTAAAACTATACCTTCTAATTATTTTGATAAAGATATAAAACCAGATTTAAAATATGCTTTATTTCAAAATCACAATGAACGCACAATAGCATTTTCATCAAAAGAAGCAATTTTTATATTGTTAATGACTATTACTATAGCAATCACAAAAAGAATACCGCATTCTTATGGTTTAAATTATTTTACAACCTTACTTATAAATATGATAGTTCTATTTACAATATTGTTGTTTTCTTCTTATTTTAACTTTTTTTCATTTCATATATTTTTAGCTACCGGTTTTTCAATTTTAAATTTAATATTTACAAACAATAAAAGGGATAAAATACAAATTATCAAACATTATTTAATTGATTTATTGTTAACTATTATGATACCAGTAATTGCTGCTCTAATAACCATTGGAATTTATAAAGGAGGTAATAATTCTTATGCGTATTAAAAGAATTTTACAAAATATTATTTTACCAAGCTCAGTATTATGTGCTTCTGTGCTTGCCATATCATGTGCTAAAACAAATCAAAATTATACAGATGAAATAAAAAAATTAAATGAAGGTAAAATTGATAATGTTAGTTTAGACAATCTTCATAAATTAGCGAATAATTCTAAAATACTTTATTGAAAAAACCCACAAACAGATATCTCTAAAATTAGTATTAAAAATTTATTTTTAAATAATTTTTTAAAGAATAATTTGATGATAAATAAACAAGAACTTAAAAATACCCTCGAATCTTTAGGGTTTAAACACTCAGATAAAATTAGTGCAGAAATTGTTATAAATGAAGTTAATAGAGATTTTTCAAATGTTGAATACTTATCAGTACCTTTATTAATAAAAAGACACATAAAAACTGTAAGCGGAGAAATAAATGAGTTTCAAACACGCAAAGTTGTTTTTAAAATTAAAGGATTGAGTGTTGATAAAAATATTGAAACTAGGAAAGAAACTTTATACTCTTTCCTAAAAGATAAATATGATGTCGAAAATGGCTTAAATATAGTTAAAAAAGACAAAGTTAGCATCTCTCTAAACAATGATTTCAAGCTAGATCATAAGCTTTCAAATTTATCAAATAAAAAATTAAATGAAGCAATCAAATTAAGATTTAATGATTTATCAGACGATCAATACTATAACAATTTAACTTTAGCACAAAAACAAGAACAAGCAGATCCAAAGAATTCTGAAAAAGATTTGTTCAATATTGAAATTAAAAGCTTTGAAATTGACCCAGATAACTATCAAAACTATCTTATAAAATTTAAACTTGCATATGGTAAATCAAGTAAAAAAATTTCAAACAATTCATATAATCTTGATAAAAATATAAATAACATTGCTATGGATTTGATTTATAAAGGAACATTTAGCTCAGATCAAATTGATTTAGAACACATATTAAAAAATAATGCCAAAATCGAATTAAAATACGATTTAAGTTTTATAAATTATCCTTGAGACAAGGCAAATAAAGATGACTTTATTGCTAGATCTAAATCAAATCAATTCTCTTATAAGATAGATTCAATTAAGAAACTTGATCAATATGGAAGATTAGGTTTCAATCTTATTGTGGATGATTCAAAAGTTGAATCACTTAAAGGAAAAATAGTTTATGTTGAATCTGGGGTTAGTCCACATGCATATATTTTCAATCCAGAGTTGCAAGATAGCCAAAATAAATTCAATATGATTTTAGAAGATATCGACTCTAATATTTTGACTAAAATAACTCAAAATATATATGATAAAGCAAATAGATCACAAATTTTACCTGGTGGATATGGAGAACTTAGAGGATTCTATAATAGTCCAAATTTACCAAAACAAATTCACCTTGGCGAAGATGTATTAGTTAAAGAAGGCACAGATATAATTGCTCCATTTGATGCTGATATTATTTCTTTTGGAACAGCTAAAAATGAAAAGCAATTTTCAGGCGTTGGCGGTCGTCTTGTTTTAAGAGTTAAAAAAGACCAATTGAAAAATATTGTTTCAAAAAATAATTTTGAAGACATTTTTGAGGATGCTGAATATGTATATGTAGGTATAATACACCTTGATTATGCAGCTACACTTCCACTATTACAAAAGATTAGCTCAGATAGAGAAATAAAAGAAACTGAAAAGTACATTACATGAGATGTCACATATAATAATCCAATTCCTGTAAAAAAAGGAACAGTTATTGCAAAAGTTGGTAAATTTGAAAACAATGGTGGATGAATGCCTCATGCACATATAACAACTTGAAAACAAGAAAATTTCATAAAAGATGATAATGGATATTTATATAAAACATACGATTATTTAAAGCGCTATTCTAGGGATTCAGCAAAACCAGGAAACTTTGTGGTTCGTGTAGAAGGTGTTCGCAATGGAACTTTACCAGTTCAAGATATAAAAACCAAAAAAAGTAAGGATGAGTATAAAACAGATGTTAATGCTAATCCAATAGGTGATGAATTTAAGGAAAATTCAGTAAGAGTGCCATATCTAAATATTCGTGTTGATGAAATGGACAAAAGTTTATTTGACCCTAATTTAATTTTTAATTTTAGAGATAACAATACATTGACTTTCGAAGTTCATGATCTTTTCAAAGAATTAAAGAATAGTTAATAAAAAACCGGAATTTCCGGTTTTTTTAATTTTAATTAATTTATTTGTCTAATAAAATATGAAAATATCTATTTTATAGTGTTAATAGTAAGATTTTATAAGACTAGAAAGAATTCATTTTTCAACTATAATATAGTGATTCTGCAACTGTTGGGTGTGTAAATGCAACATTTTGAAAATCATCAATTGTTATATTATTTTGCATGGCAATTGCAATTTGATTAATTAACAAGTGAGAACCCTCAATAAACATAAAAGCTCCTAATATTTCATGGGTTTCTTTTTTAACTAAAAGCTTAATAAAACCATATGGATTATCTATACCATCAGCAAGTGACCTAGGAAGTCCTGTTGCTGGCATTTTAACTACAGTATAGTCGATTTTCTTTTCTTTTAATTCTTCTTCTGTGAATCCAATTCCACTAAATTCTGGATTTAAATATACACTTCATCCTGTTTGTTTTAAATTAATTGGTTTAGATTTAAGGTTTAGTATTTCTCTTGCAACAATATCTGATGTTCTATATGCTACTGATGATAATTGCATTAGTCCTGTAACGTCACCTAATGCATATATGTTATCAATACTTGTTTGCATTTTTTCATTGACTTTAATAAATCCATTATTATTAATTTCTAAATTTAAAGCTTTGAATGCCTCTATATTAGGTATGCGACCAACTGCAATAAGAGTTTTTTCTGCACTTAATAATAAGGTTTTGTTGTCAATATTTATTTCGAGTTTTTTGTCTCTAAAGCCTATAATATTGCTATTTTCGTATATTTTAATATTTTTGTCCATTAAGTATTTCTTTACTGCATCAGCTAATTCTGAATCATATTTTTTCATAAAATTATTTGATTCAATTATTGTGACTTCTGATCCTAGTGTTGAATATAAATAAGCCATTTCAAGTGCTACCGGGCCACCACCAATAATATTAAGATTCTTAGGAATTTTTGTTAATTCAAGTGCATCAGAAGCAACAATTAAATCTTTATTTTTTAATGCTTCCTCAAAACCTGGTAGATTTAATAATCTAGCTCTAGAACCTGTTGCTATAACTAGTTTTTCAAATGTTATATTTTCATTTGATAATGCTATTGTGTTTTTATCAAGTAATTTTGCTTCATCATTAAAAATTTTTACACCAGATTCAACAAGTTGTTGTTTTATTTTATTATTGAGTATTAATTTATTGTCTTGACGTCTTTTTTGAACTTTTTGAAAATCAATTTCAAAATTATCTACATTAATTCCAAATAAGTCTGATTTTAAGATGGTTTCGTAAACCTTTGCAGATTTAATTAAGGTTTTTGATGGTATGCAACCTTCATTAACACATGTACCACCTAAATTTTTTCGCTCTATAATAGCAACATTTTTTCCTTTTTTGCTTAATAGAATAGCAAGTGGATAACCACCAGGACCACCACCAATAATAACTACATCAAAATGTTTCATTTTTGTCTCCTGAAATTAAAAATTGTTTACTATGTTGTTTTTGTAATAAGTTATTTTTTTATTTTAAATAATATTTTTTAAATTTTGTGTTTAAAAATAAAAAAACTAAAAAAGTTTCTTGTCAAAAATAAGGAATACTTATTAAGAGTATATAGATAAATTCTAAATCTAGAAGCATATATTTAGCCAACAACTTTTAAATTTTTTGTTTTGCTATCAGTTTCATACAGTAATAAAATATCAACAAATTTATCAGTTTGATTTATCGTGATAGGATAAGAATATTAATGTGCTCTATCACTATCTCTGAGTTCAAAAATAGCTTTTGCATTTTTAAAGGTATTATCACTTATAAATAGTTGACCGCCAGGTCTTTTTTTGCTAACAGATCTACTGAATTTAAAATATGAAACCCTATTAAATAAACTGGAATCATATTTAGCATTTTATTTATTTTTGAATAGATAGTTTTTTCTCTATTGAGGGAATTTCAAGTTTAATTGACATCTATACTTTTTGAAACAAGGGAGCCAGAAAAGTTATTACGATTAAAAAATGAATGTATTATCAGGCAATGTGTACCATAGTTAGCCTCAATTAAAGTTGATTATGATCTGTGAATTTTGTTTTTTCTAGTTCCAAGAGGTACAATTTTATTTCAATTGTTATCCCATCGTCACTTATTATTAAAAATGTTCTAAAAACCTCCATTAGTTAGCTTATACATAGTAGTTAAAATTCTATTATTTTTACTTTTATCTTTTTGGTTTTTTAGTTGAACAACATTGCTAATTGCAGGCCCAATGTATTTGTATTTTTTATAATGTCTTCATCAAATCAAGTTAAATTTTCATCATTTGAAATTTTATTATTTTGCTTGTTTTCTTCTACTGTAGATTCATTAAAGTTTTTCTTGTATTTTATCAATTAAATCATTTTGATTTTGCTATAAAAACACATTATTATTGTTATTACAAGCATATAACAAAACTAAAGGGTCGCAATTTATGCTTACATGGCTAAAAAAGGTAATAATTTTTTATTTTTTTTCAATTTCATAATATTTTTATAGTTGTAAATTAATTAATATTTATTTTTATATTTTTTTATTCTTATTTACACTTAAACAAGTTTTCTTAATTTAAATCTTTTAAAATAAAAATCAAAAATGCATCATTAGTACTTTTGATGCATTTTATTTTAATAAAAACTTTTATTAATGATATCTTTATAAGACTATAAAATAGGATTTTTCATTAAAATTCATCAATTTGATCAATTCTATTTTTATGTCTTCCACCTTCATATTCAGTGTTTATATATTCATTGATCATTTCTTTAGCTTCTTCAATATTAACTTGTCTTCCGCCCAGAACAATAACATTAGCATTATTATGTAATTTAGCTAAATTAGCATCTTCAGTTGATGTTATTCTTGCAGCCCTTATTCCTTTATGTCTATTAAGTGCATAAGAAATTCCTAATCCAGTTCCACAAAAACCAACACCAAAAGCAACATCCTTATTATTAGTCATATAATTAGCTAATTTATGTCCTTGCTCAGCATATGAAATTGATTTTGAATCATCAACTGGCCCTAAATCAACTGTTTCATATCCGAGAGATTTAATATAATTAAGAACTTCATTTTTTAATAAGCAACCTCCATGGTCACTTGCAAAAACAACCTTGCCTTTATCACTCATATGTCTCCTTTTTATATGTTTTATTATTTTACTTTAATATATGTGCATTTTTATGCTATTTTTTGGAAAAATAAGTATTTTTTCCTATTTTTTTCCGTTTTATATTTATTCTCATTTTTTTGAAAATGATAAAGCATGAAGATATTAAAACAAGAAGATAAAAAAGATTGCGGTTTGTATGTTTTAAACTCATTAATTAACTATTTTTATAATAAAGAAGTAGACATTAATTATTTGAAGATAAATGCTTCATATTCATCTGATGGTATTAGCCTTCACAATTTAAGAACATTAGCTCTAGAAAATGGAGTTATTTTGGAATCTTTTTCTGGAGACTTTGACTCATTATATTCATTAAAAAATGATGATTTACCAATCATTTTATTATTAAATAGAAATGGGTATACACATTATGTTATTTTAACTAAAATTAAAAATAATTATTTTTGATTATTGGATTCACAAACAGGAGAACTAGAAAAAGTTAATGCTTTAAAGCTCAAGGAAGAATTTGCAGAAGTTGTAATTTTTCCTAAAAAGTCTAATTTAAAGTTAAACACAATAAAAATAACAATAGATAATAAAATTAAATCTTTAATATCTATTAAAAAGCTTGTTTGACCTCTATTATTATCGGCATTAGTAAATTTATTATTGAATTTTTCTTCTTCATTTTTTGTAAAGGTAGTTTTTGATTTTATAATACCTAATTTTTTAATAAAGACGCTAATTGTTATATTTATTTTATTTTTATGGCTAGCATTTCTACAGTGTATAAACAAATATTTTAAAAATTATTTAGTCAGAAAAATAACTAATCAAATATATTTGGAATTAAGTAGTAATTTTTTTGAAAAAATTAAGCAAACACCAGTAGATCACTTAACTAAACTTAATAATTCTGAATATTTTAAAAGAGCAAGTTATATTTCATACATTAGCGAATATCAAGCTAATTTTGCATACACTTTTCTAGGAGAAATAGCAAGTATAGTTCTTTCTGCATTCTTACTAATTTGAATTAATTATCTATTATTTATTTATGTTGGTTCTATTACTTTAGTATTGCTTTTGAGTAATATTATTTTTCACAATAAATTAGAAAATAAACATATTAGGAACATAAAAGTAACTTCAAATAAAATAGAATCAGAGCTAGACTTTATAAATGGCAAAGATAATTATGGTGATCAAAAATATTCTAATTTCTTAACTTTTTTATTAAAAAAGAATACTTTAAAACAAAGGGAAGCAGATGAAAATATTTTTTTCATCCAGCAGAATAATAATTTATTGAACAGCACACTTATTAGCAGCATTTCTAATGTAATAATTTTTATATCAACCTTTCTAATAATAAGAAATAAATTATCATCCGGAGATATGATGATGTTTTTAACAAGTGTTTCATTTTTTATAAATCCAATCATGTCAATTTCATCTTTATTATCTTCAAATATGTTAATGAAAAAATATGTTGATCAGGTTAATTTTGTCTTTAATCTTCCAAATATTCAAAATTTTGAAAAAGGAGTAATAATTAATGGATTAATTAAAAATATAAAACTTAAAAAAATAAATTTTTCATATGAAGAAGGGCATGAAATCTTAAATATTTCGGAGTTGGAAATTAATGATCATGTAAGAATAAATGGCACAAACGGGTGTGGTAAAAGTTCTTTTGCAAAATTTTTACGCGGGGATTTTTTAAACTATACTGGTGAATATTTAATAAATGATATTAATGTAAATCAATTAAATTTTAATAATTTAAAAGAAAAAATTTGTTATGTTGGAAGCAACTTTTATATACCTAATTCCAAGGTTATTGATTTTATTACTAATAATAGTAAAACTTTACTTGATAATTTAAATAATAATTTAGTCTATTATGAAATATTTGACTACTTAGAAAAAGTTAAAGTTAATTTGAATTCTTTTGTAAACAATAATGGTGGAAATTTATCTAGCGGACAAAAGCAAATAGTGCTGTTATTAAGGCTTTTTTGTCAAAAGTATAAAATTATAATTTTAGATGAAGCATTTGAAAACATCGATAAAGAAACAATGAAATTTTTAATGAATTGTATTAAAAACTACCAGGATGAAGCTTTATTTATTGAAATAAGTCATAGTGGAAAATATATTCAAAACAGCAAGGAGATAAATTTTAATGAGATTAACAAAAATTTCTAATTGATTTTGATTTTGATTAGTGTTTATTATTATTTTTACTTTTGTGGTCATTTTTGTAATTTTTACCTATAAAATAGAAAAAACTGAAAAAATAATAGTTTATTTTGATGAAAATAAAAAAATGCATATTTTTGGGAATGATAGGTTGATTTATAACTTAAAAAAAGATCAAAAAATTATGTTAAATTTAAATGAAATTAATCATGAATTATTTATAAAATCTATAAAAATGAATAAAGATAGTATAGCTGTAAATTACTTTGTTTCAGATAATAATTTTTTTAAAATAATAAAACCAAATTCAAAATTAGGAGCCAATTTATTTTTAGGAGAAACAACACTATTTAATAGACTTTTTAACTATTAAATATAATATAATTCATTTTATGGTTGAAGTATCTGTTAATATTGAGAATGGTGAATCATTTAAGTATTTAAATGAGTATATTTCTATTTTGGAGAATCTGCAAAAATATTTTTGTTTAGAAAATAAAAAAGTATCTGTTGATGTGTCAATTGTTAACAATAAGAAAATTCAAAAATTGAATAAAAAGTATAGAAATAAAAATTATCCAACTGACATCCTTTCCTTTGATTTTGGTGATAAAACTATATTCAAAAATTTGGATATATATCCACTTGGAGAGCTTGTTATAAGTCATGAAAAAGTTGAACAACAAGCAGAAGAATTTAATCATTCATTTAGAAGAGAATATTGTTATTTATTTGCCCATGGGCTTGTCCATTTAATGGGTTTTGATCATGAAATTGAGGAAGAAAGAATTCAAATGAATGCCATTGTAGATACAATATTTAATCCACTTCAAATCACAAGAGAGGAATAAACTATGGAAATTAAAAAATTACAAGATTTATTAAAACATTCATATTGTCCATGATCAAAATTTAAAGTAAGCGCTATAGCTATTGATTCAGAAGGAAAAGAATACTATGGAGTAAATGTTGAAAATGCAGCTTTTCCTTCTGGTTTATGTGCTGAAAGATCTGCATTATTTGGCTCAGTTGCCTATGGAGCTAAAGTGGGATCATTTAAAGAAATTCACATAATATCTTCAAGCAACGAAATAATTTCGCCATGTGCTGGGTGCAGACAAGTTATAACTGAATTTATGCCTGATGATGGATTAATTTACCAATATAGCAACGATGGGCAAAAAATGAGAGTTAATAAAGTTGGAGATTTGATTCCTTTTGCTATTAGAAGTGAACAAATTAAATAATGAAAGTAGCAACAGTTAGCATTATTGGAAGGCCAAATGTTGGCAAATCTTCATTGCTGAATAAACTTGTTAACTATGACTTAGCAATTGTTTCAAATACACCACAAACAACGAGAGACCAAATAGTAGGTGTTTTGTCAGATGAAAATTACCAATTTGTCTTTGTTGATACTCCTGGGATACACAAGCCACTAAATCTACTAGGAGAGCAATTAAATAAGGAAGCATTTAGTTCAGTGCAAGATATTGATTGCATTTTATTTTTAAGCCCAATAAACGAACCAATTAAATTTGGCGATAAATTAATTCTTGATAAAGTCCAAAAATATGAAAATAAAGTTGCAGTCATATCTAAAATTGATTTGGCTAAAAACCCAATAGAGTTAAAAACAAAAATTGATGAACTTCAGAAGTATAATTTCAAACATATTATTTCAATTTCAAATAAAAATGAAAGATCAATAGATTCACTTATAGATTTGTTGAAAGAATTTTCATATGAAAGTGAACCACTTTACGACCCTGATTACATAACAGACAAACCTATGAGATTTTTAGCAAAAGAAATTATTAGAGAGAGTGCTATAAATTTATTATCAGATGAATTACCACATTCTATTGCAGTTGAAATTCAGGACTTTTTTGAGATGGAAGACAGGATAGAAATAAATGCAATAATTTTTGTTAAAAAAGATTCTCAAAAAGGAATTTTAATTGGGAAAAATGCATCTATGATTAAAAAAATAGGTATAAACAGTAGAAAAAAAATGCAAGCACAATTTGACTCTAATGTAGTGCTTAACCTTAAAGTTAAGGTTGCCAATAAGTGAGTTAATGACAATAAAAGTTTAAAAAAATTTGGTTATAATTAAATTTGTTTATATATGAAGTGAATTGAGGGATTATGTATAGATCAAGATTAGATAAATTATTTAATGAAATGCATATAGATTGCATTGTATCAGATGCTCCGCAAACTAGATTGTGATATGCCGGTGTTCAAACAACTGATGGATATATAGTTATTGAAAAAGATAAAGCATATTTATTTGTTGATAGTCGCTATATTGAATATTGTTCAAAATATGCAAAAAATGTAGAAATTATTCTTTTGAAAGGGAATTCTTTAAGTGATTTTTTTGACAAAAAAGCCTACAAAAATGTTGTTTTTGAAAAAGACTATATTAGTTATGAAGTATTTCATAATTTAACTAATATTATAAAACCAAAACAAATAGGATGAATTCACGGCCAAGAATTAAGAATACAAAAATCTAATGATGAAATTCAAAAAATGCAAGAAGTTGTAAATATTTCTCTTAAAGCATACAATAAGTTAATTAAGATTATAAAACCAGGAATGACCGAAAAAGAAACAGCTGCAAAATTAAATTATCTTTTAAAAGAATGCGGAGCTGATAAAGAGAGCTTTGAAGAAATAGTTGCTACTGGTCCAAATTCAGCAGAGCCACACCATCATCCAACAGATGCAATTTTAGTTGAAGGAGATTTATTAAAGATTGATTTTGGAGCACTTTATAAAGGTTATAGTGCAGATATTACTAGAACAATAATACTAGGCGGCACCAAAAAAAGCAATAATCCTGAACAACAAAAAATATTGTCAATTGTTGAAGAAGCAGCTCGTTTAGGTCGTAAAGCTATTAGACCAGGAATAAAAGCTGGTGATATAGATAAGATTTGTAGAGATTACATACAAAACAAAGGATATGGTGATTATTTTGTACACTCAACCGGCCATGGATTAGGTATAGATGTTCATGAATTACCAAATGTAAGGCCTAATGGCGACTATATTCTTCAACCTGGCATGGTTATAACCGTTGAACCCGGTATTTATATTCCAGGTGTTGGTGGCGCAAGAATTGAAGATGATGTTCTTGTAACTCAAGATGGATATTATGTTTTCTCACGTCCAGATGAAAGCCCATTGAAATAATATAATAAAAATAATCAGAATGAATCGTGCTTAAACTTACTTTTTTAGAACCCAAACAGATTGGGTTTTTATTTCAAAATATATTAGTATATAATTAAAAAATGAAACAGTTAGATAAGATAACACCACTTGAACAAGATTTTGCTAAATGATACACTGATGTTGTTAAGCAAGGGGAACTGATTGAATATGGCCCCACAAAAGGGACATTAATTTTCAAACCTAATTCATTTGGAATATGAGAATTAATTCAGAAAGAATTGAATGAAGAATTCAAAAAACATGGAGTAAAAAATGTTTATTTACCGCTATTTATTCCTGATAGATTGTTTTTGAAAGAAAAAGAGCATGTAGCTGGTTTTAATCCAGAATTAGCAACAATAACTAGGGTTGGTGATAAAGAACTTGATGAAAAAATTTATGTAAGACCTACATCAGAAGTTTTATTTGCTGATCTTTTTAAAAAAATAATTGAGTCTCACAAAGATCTTCCAATTATTTATAATCAATGAGCAAATGTTGTCAGATGAGAAAAAACTACAAATCCTTTTTTAAGAAGTAGAGAGTTTTTGTGGCAAGAAGGTCACACTTGTCATAATACATCTATTGAGGCTAGAAAATTGACTAAAACAATGATTAATTTGTATTCGAAGTTTGCTAAAAAATATCTAGCAATTCCAGTAATTGTAGGTAAAAAAACACCTTATGAGAAATTCGCTGGAGCATGTACAACATATACAATTGAAGCAATGATGAAGGATGGCAAGGCGTTGCAGACAGGGACTAGTCATTATTTTGCGCAAAATTTTTCAAAAGCTTTTGACATAACTTTTAAAAACAAGAATAATGAAGCAGAATATGTATATCAAACATCTTGAGGTGTCTCTACAAGATTAATTGGAGCAATTATTATGACCCATGGTGATAATCGTGGTATAGTTATACCCCCAAGAGTTGCCCCAGTGCAAATTGATATTTTGGAATTGTTTTCTAATAAAGAGCCAAAAGTTCACGAAAAAGCCTTAGAAATATATGTGCAGCTAAGTAAAAAATTTAGAGTTCGTTTAGACTCAAGTGAAAAAATGCCCGGTTTTAAAGCAGCTAACTCTGAAATACAAGGAGTTCCTTTAAGAATTGAAATCGGCCCACGTGATTTGGAAAATAATTCTGTGACTGTTGTTCGTAGAGACACCTTAGAAAAAATAACAGTCAATATTAGTGAACTAAAAAGTGTTGTTAAAGATCTCCTTGATAAAATTCATGCCAATTTATATTCACAAGCAGCTGAAAGACTTAAAAAAAATACAGTTTTTGTAGATAATTATGTAGATTTTAAGGCAAAAATTAAAGAAAATAAATTTGTTATTGCCCCATTTTGCTGTTCTGAAGAAGCTGAAATTCTTATCAAGGAAGAAACAGGAGCATCTACAAGGTGTATTCCTAGAAAAATCAACAAACCTTCAAAGGCACAAGAATGTATATTTCAAAAATGCAAAAATAAAACTAATAAGTATGTAATTTTTGCAAGAGCATATTAATTGGAAGTTTAAAACTTCTTTTTTTATTATTTTTATTTAAGGGGTAAATCATGAATTTTAATGTTCCATATAATTCATTACATTATGAAATGTCTGAAAGTGAAAAATATAAGACAGTTGCAATGATATTTCATTTAGAAAAAGCTAAAGCTAGATTAAAAGCTAGAAAAAGATTGTTTTCACAAAATAGAAATGAAGAGAAGAATGGATTTACTTATTCAGAAAATTTACATAGAGCTCTTGAATGCATAAGTCCAGAAAGTAAACATTTATTAAGAAAAGAATTTCTTGAAGAAAAAGAAAGTTATTGATATGAAAAATATTATTCAAAAACTACATATTATAAATATAGAAGAAATGCTGTAGATGAATTCTTAGCATATTACATATCAGAAACAATATAAATGAAATGGCAGGCCAGTGCTTGCTATTTTTCCTTTTTTTCTAAAAAAGCTATAAAAAAGAACTTTTATCATTATTAAAAAATAAAAGTTTTTATTTAATAAAGACTATAAACACAAAGTAATATCTCATTATTTTTTTATTTAAATAAATAATATGTGTGGCAATGGAAGTGAAAGATTTTAGTGGGTAAGAAAAAATAACATTACTTTTTTTGTTTCATGATAATTATAAACTTTTTTTTCAAATTTTCAAACTGCTTACACTTTCCTTTTGCGTATACGCGCGCGCCCTTGAAAAGGGCCAGGTAACAGCCCAAAAAAGCTACTTACCGTAGCGGCTATACGACTTTTAAGTTTTATATATAAAACTTATTTTATTAACTTTTTATAGCAAAAGTGTAAGCACTAATTCAAAAGTGCTTACACTTTTGTAAGCAGTGCAAAACTTATTTTTATATTTATATAAAAATAGATAAGTTAAAAAAGTGTAAGCTTGAATTACAAAATTAAAAAAATAAGCACAAAAAGTAATTAAAATAAATTTTTAATAATTATCAAATTACTTTCATTTTCATGTGCTTTTTGTATCAAAAACTTTATAGTATCTAGATTATATAAAGCATATTTTTTATTAATAATGCGCTTTAAATTATGTCCAATTATTGTTTCAGCACATCCTCCAAAATAATCTTTTAACACAATAATGTTTTCAATTTTTTGTCTATTTTTCAAATAAAATTTTTTAAATTTTTGAATTTCAAGCCGCTTTGAAACTCTATTTTTTTCATTTTTTATTCATACAATTAGTTTGTCAATATACTCTATAAAGGCATCAAATTCACCTTTATTAAATAACTCTTTCAAACAATAAAAAGGATTCCCAATGGAAGAAAAAATTCTCTTATTCAATACATTTTTTGTTTTTGAATAACCAAAAACTTCATACATAAATCTAAAAAAATGAAATTTATCAAGCACTCTTTTTCCGTTAATTTTTGAATTTATTTTATCTATAAATATTGCTCCATCACCAGAAATATATGTGCTGCTACAGTGATAATGTTCCCTTAAAACATTATTAATTGTTTCTATAAAATTTCTATTTTGACTTAACTCATTTCTCTTTTTACTAGTGTTAGATAATTGCATTATTACTGTTTTATTTTCTATTTTATGCTTTTCTTTAACGCTTCTATGAACTAATGCAACCCTTGCTCTTATCTTATTTTTTTCACCTTTTTCCTGCACAAAAAAATAGGCATCATCAATGTCTATTTGTACTGGAATTTTTATATCGTTATGTACTTTGATTTTCATACTATTTTTAATAATTTCACACCTCATTTTTTTAAAATAATAATGATAAATATAGTATGGTATTTTATTCGTTTTTTGATAGTCAATTTTCTTATAATTTCTTTCATATAAGCCATCATTCAAACATCTATTTACATCATCAAAATAATACTTTTTTCGCTTCATTTTTAATAGTAAATCATCATGGTAATAAACAAATCTTTTACCTGTTTTTTTACACTTATACATAAACAAAAAATATGAATATTCGACACCTCTAATTATTATTTTTCTATTAACTTTCTTCTCAATATAGTAAAGCTTTTTGCGTTCTACACTATCTTTATAATCAATAGCTTTTTTATTTAAATATTCAATTAAAGTATCCATTTTTAATCCTTTATTTATTATTTAAGATTACATAAATATATTAAATGAATATTGAATTAGCAAAAAATCAGCATGAAATTAAATTAATGTTTACTTCATTTTCTGCTCTATAAAATAAAAAACTACGCCTTATTAGACGTAGTCAGAAACAAATATTTCATCAATTTCTTCATCACTTAATACACCATCAGGAAGTTTGAAATCAACATCTTTATATATCTTAATTTGATTTTTTTGTTTCTTCTTGACATTACTTTTTTGACTTTTGCCGGCTTTAAAGCCTTTTCTATTCAAGTAATACCGTATAGCATAAATTGAACCAATTATTAATACTATTGAGAAAATACCAATTGTTATATAAATAGCATAATTTATCTTTTTAGTTATTTTGTTTTTACCATTTAACTTTTGTCCATGTATATCACCATTTTCTTTTTTTAATGGATCATCCTTATTATCATCAATAATATTTTTAATATTTGGTACTATGTTTTTGTTAATGTTATTTATAACCCCAAGAGATGAAAAGCCTTTTGTATCCTTACCATGTACTAAGGTAAATATTCTTCATCTTGCGATATTGTTATTTTGAGAAACAAAATTATTATCATTAATTTCTTTTACTTTTAGCTTAATATTATTTTCATATTTTGCTTTTAATTCTTGATCTTTTATTTCATAAGGAACCACAACTTTATTTCCATTTATTGATATGTATTTATTCTTTTTAAATAATTCATTTAATTTATCAGTATAACTATATTTATTCAATTCTTCATCATTTACAAAAAGGGCAATTTATATATTTTGAACTTACAAGAGCAATTAAATAGTCATTTTTATATTCTAGTTCATATTCCTTTAATATTTCAACTGCACCATCAACAATCTCTTGACTTAAATTTTCAATGCTGCCTTCACTGGTAATTACAAAATTATTTGAAAGAACATTATTTAATAAACTTAAATCAAATTTGGGAGGAGCTGCAATATTTTTTATATTTATTAAAATTTGATTATGAATATTTGCATTTATGCCCTTTACTGTTAAATTCACGCCTTTTGATATTTTGTTTCCTCTAACTAATTTTGATATAGACTTATCTAAATTTTCTATAAAAATATCTTTATCAATTTTTAGCTTGTTATTTTCAAGACTATCAAATTCTTTATTTATTATATTTAAAACTTCTTCGTTTATTTTTTTATAAACTTCTTTTGAATCTTCAGAATAGTTAGCTCCAATATCTATAGTAAATTGTTTGTTAATATTTAGAACACTTAAATCAATAGGAGGATAGAAAATATTTCAAGCATTATTTTTAAGTAAAATTTTTTGCTTTGATTACTAAATTTATTTTTACCACTAACAGTAAATTCTAAACCCTTATAATCATTAAAATTATCACTATCAAATAAAACCACATTTAGAGCTTCATCTAACCAAGCTTCAGTATTTTCTTTAGTATTTCACTCTTTTATATACCAATCACCATCATCAATATTAGACTTAAAACCTATTTTTCATAACTCTCTACTTTTTCTTAAATTTCTATAAACATAATTAAGAACTTGATTTTTTACTTTTCTCTATATTCATTTATTATCTTCTCATCTTTTTCATTAGCATACGTTAAACCATTTAAATTTTTTAATTCACTTCATTCGACAAATGGATAAGAAAATAAATCATCATATTTGTAAATGTTATCATCAGCATCAGACAAAGAAAACTTAGACAAATAATTTATATAATCACGGTAATAATTAATAACTTTATCATACGGTAAGTAATTTAATTCATTTTCAGGCACTTTAACATTTTGTAATAAATACTTAACAAATGTATCAGATATAAAGTTTTTGCCATGAGTGTATACATAAAAGTAGTCATTTATTGGCTTGTTATTTTTGTCATACAGTTTGCCCTTAATTTGATTTAAAAATAAACTATCAGGACTATTATTTTCATCAATCAATACAATAGAAACATTACTAATAGATTCAGCTTCTTCAAAACCAAAACTATCATCAGCTATATGAGCAGCAACAATTCAAATTCCCTCTTCAGACATATAAGAAAATTGACTATTACCAGATTCACTTGACAACTCTTCGTAATTAGGCTTTTCTACTTTTACATATCTATCGCCCACTTTGTCAAAAAGCTTAACTTTATAATAACCTACATAATCATCAAATTTTTCATCAATTGCAAAATTTCTTAATGCTCCTTTTCCTAAAACAGAACTATTTGCAAAAATTCCAAAATCTATATCTTCTTTTTAGAATTTGACAAATTAGGATATACAAATGAAAGAGAATCTTTTAAATCGAAATCTCCCAACATTTTATTACTTAACCAAATAACCTGCTCTTTAGTGCCAGTATTTGGGTTTATTCTTTATCATATTTTTTATTGGGAATTAATTTATTGTCTTTGTCTTTTATTTTTTCACCTTTTTCATTAATTAAGTATGGACTAATTAATAATTTTTGTTCAAAATTATTTTCGGGATCTCAGCCATAATATTTAAAAGATTGATCAATTTTTTTATCTATTATTTCATATATTCTTGTAAATTTTTGAATAGGTTCACCTTCATTATTACTATTTTTTTATATCTCAATAACTCAACTAAATATTCATTTTCCTTTTTATCTTTTTTAGATTGAGAATCATCTAATTTAAGCTCTTTATCTCCAGCAATTAATTTTCTTTTATCTTGTAATTTTTTTATAAATTTTCTATTTAAAACAGGCACTTTTTCGCCGTTTATTAGCATAATATCATTTTCACTCTCTTGTGAAGTGAAAATTAAGTCAACAGGATTTTTTATTAAATATGTTCCATCAAAAAATTTATCTTTATATTTTATTTCATTTTCTTTATTATCTTGTTTTTGAGGCTCTTCAGACCTAACAAAATCATCTAAATTTTGATGTTCATTAAAATATTCTTCAAGTGAATCAATTCTTCCTATTGAATTAAAATAATTATTGCTTACTATTAAATTATCACCAAGATTTTTTCCTAAATATGTTTTATATGAATCACTAGGAGTCATATTCACAAATAAATTTTTATATACAAGAAAATTGCTGCTTTGCAAAGAATCCATAACAGTAAAAAACTTTTTAAATAAATGAGGATTATTTAAATTTTCTTTATAAAAACTATTTCTATCAATATTTTTTATTTCAGGAAGAACATCTTTACCATCTTTTAAAATATTCTGAATTTCAACAAAAATATTTATATGTTTTTCATCATGTTTTTTCACTTGAATTTATATTTAATTGAAAAATCATTGCTATTATGAGTATAAATAGTGCTAAATATGTTATCTAATTTTGTTTTATTACTTACTCTATGATTTAAATTTTCATTTCCTTCAAATTTCTGTATTTCATCACTAGATATACTTTTCATAGTATCGCTAATAAGGTGTAAAGCATTATTACTTATTTTTGAATTGCTATTATTTTCACTATATTTTTCTCCATTAGATGAATAAACAAAACTATTAATAAAATTTTTAGAACTAAAAGCATTTTGAAAACTGCTAATTAAATTTGGAAGTTCTTTATACTTTAAATTTGTAGTAAAAAATTCTTTCTTATAATTAAAATTTATTTTTGTATGAATATCAGCTTCAACGTTGTCTAATCTATGAATTTCTTTTTACCAGATCCATTATGCCAAAAAATAAATTCTTTGTTTAATACATCATCAGAATATAATTCTTCTCAACCATTATTATTATGAAAAGGATGATTGAAATAATCTACTTTACGAGGAAATAAATCGGTTCGACAACCAGGATCATAATAATAACCATCATAAGAAGGGTCACAAAATTCTTTTTGAAGGGCTCTTTTTCCTTTATTCTCTTAATGAAAGAATCAGAAAGCAACTTAATTTCAGAAGTATAAGATTCAATTTCTTTGCTTTTATCTGAATAAATATCACTTATTTGCTTATTGTATTCATTATAAAATTTAGAGCTATTTTTTAGATTATATGTATAGGCATCAAGTGGATTAGATGAAAAATAGTAATTTTTACCTTTAAAATTTTTTCCTCATTCGCTTCTAGGCACTTCATCTCAAAATCACTTTCCTTTTCTTTCTTTGTTAAACTCATAATTAACACGAATATTAGCATTTAAATCTTCATTTGTAACAAAATCTATTGATGTTACTTTATTGTAAATCATAGAGTATGGCTCATAATCCAGACTGATTTTTTTGTCCATACCAAGGATTATTGGCCTTCCTAAAATATTTTCATATTTATCACTAACGGTGAAACTACTGCTAGTTTTAAATGTTTTCCTTGAATCTGGCAATTGTTTTAAATTTTCTAATTGAGCTCTTACATCAACAAAATTTTTATTATCAATTTGATTACTGCTTCCACTGCTGGAAGACATAGCTAAAACAGGAGTACTAATTATTGTAGAAAAAGTTAAAAATTGAATAATTTTCTTTTTCATTTTATTCCTTACGCATGTGCACATTAATTATTGCGCATATGCAAGCACAGCTCATATGTGCAAGCACGAGTGCTTTTATTTATAGCACGCGCACTATTCATCAAGCAATGAATCAATTTCTTCATCAGAAATCGAATCACTTTCATTTAATTTAAAGTCATAATTTATTTTTTCAACTTCTTCTTTCAATGCTTCTTCTTGCATAACATCATCAAAATTATTTTCCCCAATTTGTCTTATAAAGTTTTTAAACTTCTTTCATCTTGCTTCATTTTATTCATTATTCTTTTCTGATAGCTTTTATCACTATTAGCAACCTTTTCTCTTAACATTTTTATATATTCTGACTCTGACAAGTCTTTTGCATCAGGAGAATTAATTTTATCTTTGTCTTTTATAAGTGAATTAATCAGCAAATTAAGTTTTAGATCTATAAATGTTAATTCATTATTTTGAGATCTCATTTCATCTTTAATAGAATTCAAAAAAGGAGTTAAAGAAGCTCACATTGCTTTTCTTAAAACATAAAATAAGTCTTGCTTGAATTCTTTTAATAATCCCTTTTTTTCCTCTTCTACCATATGAGTTCTTATAATATTTTGAATTTCAGCATAAGAACTCAAGCCTTTAGATTTAATTCTGCTTTCTCATCTTTGGAAAAGCATTAAATCTTCATCACTTGTAAAACGTGTTGAAACAATTCTGTATTTATTCATTTTTTCTGCTTTTGTTTTTAATTTTGCTTCGTTATCTAAATCATTATCAGTTTTTTTGTCTTTATTTGCTTTTTTTGGGCTCTTTTTTGCCTTCTTTTGATCATTGACATATAAATTATCATCCAAGATATTTTCTTCGCTTAGAATTGATATATTTTCATCTAACACAATGCTATCCTCAATATCTTTTTCCTCTATCATTACTCTCCCTTATCAAAAAACATCTCTTTTTCCATTTTGTTATAGTGTAAATTTATCTTGTACCTCTCATTATTAGTAATAGTAGCTAAAACTTTTCCTTTTTGCCTACTTGCTATAAATCTAATTTCACTATCTAATAATTGATTACTATTTTTATAAAAAGTTTTTATTGCATTAATATCATTATCTTTTAGTCCAAAGAAAAATGAATACAAACAGTTTTCAATTATTCTTGAAGCGCTGTCAGCAACAGATGTAGATTGCTTATAATCAGATGGATTTTGCGTAGTGTGTATTGTTCCACAATCAAGCTTTCTAACTAATTTTGTTGTATCAGCTATATAATCAAGTGTTGTTATATTTTTTTGATTAATGTATAAATGTTCTTCATCTATACAAAAAGCACAGTATCTTATAATTTCTTGCATTTCTTTAATACTTAACAATCGCTTGTTATGTATTTTTTTATATTCTTTAACTTTAATTTTGTTATTTAAAGCATTTTTAAAAATATATTCATTTATCAAACTCAATAAAATCATAATACCTAGCTGTGATAATATGCTGCCATTTGTGTCAGTCAAATTATCATTTTTAAAAACTACTACATCATTATCAATCAAAATATTAGTATGTCCATTATATAAAGCTTTTAAAGAGCCCTTGTCTTCAAATTTAAAGCTTAACTGTTCAGCATAATCTAATATTTCCCTTTTTCTTTCTTCTTTATTATGATGATCACTAGGTATTTTAAAATCTTGCATACTTGTAATCAAATCACTTATTGTTGGTCATTTATTTGCCTCCAATTGATCAAAAGAATCTAATTCATAAATTCCTCATTTTTCATACAAGTTAATAATTTGATTTTCTAAAATAGATCATTTTCTATTATTCACGTCATCAAAAACAATTTTAAAAAATTTACTTAACCAAGATAAATGATTATTTACTAATGCATTAATATCTATTGTTTCTAAATTGTCATCATCTCTAGCTATAAAGGCTCTAACTTGTAGTGGATTAATTACACTACCAGTTCCAGCACCTAAATCAATTATTTGACCATTTAATTCCTTTGCTCAATTCAAATATTCAGCTTGTGGATCAATAACAATTGCAATATTATTGGCAGCCACAGCACTTGTTAATATTTTCTTTGTAAATGTAGATTTCCCCATTCCAGGAGTTCCTAATATCATTACATTATGATTAGTTCTATTATTATCTAGCTTAAACATATTTCAAACTAATGCTTCTGCGCTATCCCTAACTTCTTTACCAACAATTAAATTGTTTCCATCATTTAAAATTTTCTTATTAAATGGATAACCACATGCAGTATTAATTGAAGTTATTTGAAAATACTCTCTATCTAATTTTGTAGAAGGATAATTAAATGCATCAAGAAAACCCTCAAATTGTCTAAAAACTAAATCATTTATTCCAAAATTACTTCTTAGCCAATTATTTCTAATCTTTAATCTTTCAGCTTTTAATTCAGACTTACTATTGCCCTTTATAACTATAAAAATATTCATATCATAAAGCTTAAAATTATCAGTTTGAATTTGATCAATCATATTTACAATAGCATCTTCTTCAATGCTTGAAGTATATTTATTAACAAAGCTTTTTTCTAGATTTCCTCTATCAGCATTTTTTCTAGTAGCACTATCTACTATTTTATTAACTATGCCAGGGTCATTATATGGAAATGCATTTCATATAATAGTTCCATTAGAATTAAACATTTTTTCCAATCATTCTTTATTTAATTTTGTGGCTGTAGCACCAACACACTTTATGCTATATTGATCATCATTAATAGTAATTGAAGATCCATTAAATGAAACTTCATCATATTTAAAAATTCTATCTAAACTATATTCAGATTCATAAATGCCACTACTATTCAAATAAGCTTTGATCTCTTCTTCATCTTGATTAAATTTATTCAATTTATTTAAAAAATTAAGTAATTCAAATTCTTCTAATTTTTTATATGTAAAAATTCCAAAATCATCTAGTTTTTGATTAAAAGTAGAAAATGCTTCCTCAAGCTCCTCAAGTGATGGAGCATTAATAATTAAATAAAAAACATTTTTAATATCTTTTCTTTCAATAGATTCAAAATCTTTTATATTTTCATCATAATATTTATTTCAAAATTCTAAATTTTTACCTTTTTTATTTTTTATTTCCCTAATTTTGTCCAAATAATTCTTATTTTGAGAATAAGAAATTTCTTCATCTAATTTAACAAAACTAAATTTATATTTAAAACTATCCAATAATCTTGCAAAATTTTCAACCAACACCATTTGTGTATCTTCATTTTCTGCTCAAATGTTTTGACCATTAATTTGTAAGACTGAAAAATAATTATTTGATCTTTTACTTCTAATAAATCCCTGCATTGATTTATTTTTCACTACATCTTTTGAAATCAATGTCGAATATGGATTCAAATCACTGCTATTTCTTTCTTTAGTATTTTCAACAACTCTTTTATATTTTCTTGGCATAGACTTGAACTTGAACATTCTAATTATTAATTGATAAACTTTACAATTATTTCTACCAGCAGGAAAAATAAAAACTAATAAAAGAGGTAGAACAAATATCATTATTAATCATTTTCATTTTTGTTCAAGTGGTCAAAAAGCAACAAATGAAATTAAGTATGAAGTAGCAAAAACAACAAAAAACTCTATTATATCTCGCCAGCTTAATTTACGTGTAGCAAGCGCTTTTTTATATTTTAATCTCTTCGGTTGTAGCATTCTTAATTCCTACGCTTTCGCTCTCATGAATAAGCCTTTTCATCCATTTTGTTTAATGCTTGCTCTCTTTTCTCCAATAGCTTCTGCTCTTTTTGCGGCACCACCAATGCCTTTTGCAGTATTGCCACTATTAACACTTGTTCCAAATAATGCTGTAACGATTTCAGCAATTTCTTTAAATTTCATTGCAGTAGCTCCAAAAATAATTATCATCACAAGCGCTTCTGCTATTCAAATTTGAGTTGATAAACTCTTCATAACAAATTGATTTACTAATGAGAAAAATATACCCATTATTTGTAATCCAATTAAAAATATTCCGAGCGACATCATATTGCTTACATACTTGTCTTTTCAGACTCGCACTTTTTTACCATCATCCAGTAATGATAATGGCAAAATAAATGGAAATATTACATATAGAAAGAAAGTTGGAAAGACTTTACCAATTGCATCAAAGCCTGCAAAGGTTAATGGGAAAGCAATTAAAATTGCACCTATACAAACTAATATCCCTTGTAATATAGCATTACTTTTTCCAACAATTTTTGCAATGCTTGCAAAACTAGTAAAACTTGTTGCATTACCATTTAAAATTGGAATAATTGAACCACCATCCACTAGCAAATTCTGTTTACCTTTTGCTTCTGGTGGATAAGACATATCAAAAATACTATTAGATAAATTTACCCCAAAATTTTGATTATTACCAGACACTAACTTAGTTAAATTATCAACTACAGTACTAAGTAACACTAACGACAATTGAAAAACTAATAAAATCAATGCGCTCTTAACACTAAATACCAATGCTTTACGAATAATTTTTACACTTTCAACACTCTCACTAAAACTAAATTTAATAAATAAAATGCCAAACATAATTATTCAAATAATAGAACTAACTATCATAAATCTATAAAAAGGCTCTGGTCCTTTCACTTCCATTATGCTCTGTCCAGGACTAAGCCCAAAAAGAACAAAATTTAATAATCTAAATGCACAAAAATCAACTATATAGAAAACTACACACAAAATAGTAAATAAAAGTCAAGCAAGCAAAACTAATAATATTCAAAAAACATATGCCGGTCCATATCTAAAAATATCAAAAAGATAAGTAAAGAAACTTGTCATTTATCCTCCTCACTAAAATAAATATCTTTTTTTATTAACACATCTATATGCTTGAAATTGAATTTGCTTGTATTCTAATCACAGCTTCAAAAATACCTCAACCAATACAAATTAAAATTAAGACAATACCTGCTCATAAAATTTTTTGAGTATTTGCTTTTCTTCTCATTGGATCATCTTCACTTGCATTTCTAGTACCTGCTCAAATTGATAAAATTATTACTGCTAAAACAGCAACAATTGCAAAAACTCCAAAAATCGACCTTCCAATAGTTTGGACATGATTACCTATTTCTGTAATACCTTCAACTTTAAAATCACTATTATTCATTATTTTTTCACTCCTTATCATTCAAAAAATAAACAAAAAAACTAATAAGAAAAGCATCTTATTAGTTAGATAAGTATTATGAAATTACATTTCACCAGTTTTAATATTAGATCCAAGTCTATTTGATCATACAGCTAATCAATTTAAAAACTTTTCTTTAGCTTTTTCTTTATAATCTTCGCTTTTAATAGTTTCACTGTTCATATCACTATAATCAGTTAAACTCTCAAAATTAGAATCTTTATCTTTTAAAACTGTATTTAAAAAGAAGTTTATGTATTTATGTATTAAATTGTTATATCTAGAAGACAATCCATGTAAGTAATTAAATAAATCACTTGGCAACTCTCAATCATTAGCAGCATAAGCAGGAATAACCATTTCATACAACAGTCTATAAGCTCAAGCATATGAATATTCATAATCATAAAGAACATTATTTATAGTAGGTGCAAACATATTTACATACGTTTTATTTCTTACACCATATTTTTCAATCTCTGCACCCAATGTGCCGCTTATTCCTAGCACTTGAACTAAACTTTTTGCTAAATCATTCAGTCTATCCTTAAAATTCTCTCTAAAATCTTCATTAATTTCAGATCAATTCTTAAAGTTGCCGCTAATATATCCAACACCATCTAATAATTTTAAATAAGATAAATAAGCTCTGTTATATAAGGTATTTTGACTTGCTGCTCAAGTTTCATAAAAAGGGAACATTGTAAAGAAATTTCATAATAGATACTCTTTTTGACCAAAAAATGAAGCATCAATTACATCTTTCTCTTTTTCTAAATAATCATAAAAATTACCATTGCCATAAGCTTTAGCTATACCTCTTGTAAAAGCTAAATAATAAAGTTCATCTGCTTTACCAGAAACACTTTCTCTTTTTACCATTTGATTAAACAATGAATTAGGATCTTCCAACATTAATTCATATTTAGAAGCAGTAGCTTTTGTATTAACAAATGGAACATTTTCGAATACTTTTCCTTCATATCAATTTTTTAAAAATGCATTAAAGTATCCTCTTGGAGTAACATCATAATATGGAATATAAATTTCTCTTACATTTTTTATTGCTTCAAGATCAAACTTAATATTTCCTTTTTCATCAACTCATCTTTTAATAAGTGTTTTTGTGTTTACATCACTACTAGGCTCTAAATAATGACTCATTTCTTTAATAAATTGCTTCTCAATTTCAGGTGATTCAAGCTTAAAATCATCTCTAAAATAATTTCTATTCAAATTATTTATTTGATACAAACTATGAACATCTACATTAAGTAAATCTTTAATATCCTTTAACTCTTCACTATCTTGCTCATTCTTCACATGTGCATCAAGCGACATAAAAATTTTTGGTAAAAAATCATTGCTTGTTCACATATCTTTAGAATACATTCATGGTTCATATTTCTTTTCATCATGTGCAACTTTTGCAAAATAGTAATAATTATTATCTTTCAAAAAATTTTTCTTATTTAAATGGGTATCTACTAAAACATAATCTTTATCAAATAATTCTTCAGCTGTTATTTCTTTTTCAACTTTACCAGAAGAATTGCTGCCTTCGCCAGTTTTGCCTACATTCCCAACATCACTTCGTTTTCCAAATTGTAAATTCGAAGGTGAAAATCAACAACTAGTTAATGATAATGGTAACATTACACTTGCACTAGCTCCAGCCAACATTATTTTTTTAAACTTCTTTTTCATAATTTCCTTTACATTATAAATTATAATGTAAAAACCTATCTATTATTTCTTAACCAACGCTTTCTTCTATATCATCAATATCCTGGGTAACCAAAGAAATAACAAAACCCTAAAAAAGCTGTAAAAAATCCTGCTTTATTTAAAAAATTCAAACTAACAAGACCTGCTGCATGCATTTTTGCAATAGCTAAATAACACAATGAGGTTAAAGGCGCTATAATCAACATACATCCTATATAAATGCCAAAAGATTTTCATGTTAGTCAAAAGGGCATGTTATCTCCTATTAATTACTTCATTTTATTAATATTTTTATTAATTTTATATTCTTTATTTTCTTTACTAATTTTTTCTTTTTCTGCTTTTATATTTTTTTCATCAAAAGCATTTTTAGTATTCTTATCACTTTCTATTTTACTATTTTTATTCTCTAAACTATTGATATCCTTCACTAGCTCATTCATTTTTTCATCTTTAATATCAATATCTTTAGCCACTTCTTTTGAAATATTATTTTTTTCTAAAAACGAATCAATTTTTTTGTTTTTAATCTTTTTAAGAGAATACATAGTAAGCAACCCATAAGGGAATCCTAGAAAATAACTAACAGGCAAGCTTACTGCAAAAATTAATAATTTCTTTGTTCTTTCGCTTGAAAATATTTTCTTAAAGATTGATGTTCTTTTTTCTTGTTTCTTACTATTTTCTTCCCTCTTCTTTACTTCTTCGCTATTTTCTTGCTTCGTTTTTAATGTTTCTTCATTGTCTTCCTTTGCTTCTTCTTTATTTTCTTGCTTTTCTTTTAAAGCTTCCTCTTCATCCTCATCTTCTTTTTTCTTGTTTTTAATTTTTGCTTCATTAAAGTATTCTTTATCAAAATCTAAAACAAGACCATTTTGTGGATTATAAGTTAAATAAGAAACATTTCCTTCATGATGAATTGGAATTGAAAAACTTTTATTTTTCTGAAACTCACTAATTGCTTCTTTAATTATTTTTTCATCATTTTTTTCTATATTCATTTCATTTCCTTTTTATAATCACTAGACTATTTAAAGATTCAGTTTTATTATTTTTAATATATCTTTTTTAATTACTCAATTATTCGATTATATTCTTCTAAATCATTCAAGTATATATTCAAATTTTTTATAATTTTCTTTTTTCAACATTCAAATTATTTTCATTTTGATTTTTGGCTTTTTCAATCTCATTAATATCAAAAGCATTTTTTGTAACTGTTTTATTTGTAAATTCTTGATTTTTTGCTGTGATGTGTTCTTCTTTATTGTCAATTAGATTTTTTTGTTGTTGCTCTTGTTCTGTGTAGCTTAGATTATTATCTTTCATAAAACTGTTTAAATCTGCAATGAATTCATCTTTATCTTTGTAATCAACTTGTAAATAAGGTTCTAATTGTTCAAACATTTTTTCTCTGATTATTTCTTGATGAGCTCATTCTGGTTTAAAGCCTTCCATACTCCCAAATTTGTCTTTTCACAAATCAAGTGTATCTTCTAGTCCGTAACCATAAACTATTCGTAAATTTATTTCTGCTTTTCAAAAAACTTTTTGACTAATATTTTCAGATGCTATTTCAACAACATCAGACAATCCGTTAATTTCTTGAGCATTGATATTCTCTACAATTTCATCATAACTTTCAGCAATCAAATCTAAGCTTAAGCCTTCAATTGATATTTCTGCGTATGGTTTTGCATAATTTCTAAAAATGCTATTTAAAACACTAAATTCAGTTTCAGGATAATAATTTTGTCCTGCATCTTTTAAGATTGCTTCTTTTTCGTGTTGAAGAAATTCAATCATATTATCAATTAATTTAAGAGCTTTATTTTCCATAGGTTTACTCCTTACTCTTTTGATAAATTAAAACTAATAAAAATTGTTTTTATAAGATCTGCTGGTATATACGATATCATTGCTGCTTCTTTTGATTGAAAATTACCAATACTTTTATATCTATAATTTTTTAATGAAGGAAGTAATCTATCACCAATTAACATTTTTGATATTAATACATTATTTTTATATATTTCCTTATACCCATCTTTTTTAATAGTTTTTAAGTTGTTTTTATTTTTCAAATTTAAATAAACATTTGACAAAAATATTGTTGGTTTTGCTTGTAAATATCCGTATTCCCCATAGTAAGTTTTGTTAAATATAAAATCAGCTTTATAAAAGTCTTTTCTGTTATATTGAATGAACTTTCACATTAATGAGCCTTTTGGATTTTCTATATATCAATATTTAGGTTTAAATTCCTTAATAATATCAATTGTGTTATTAATACAGTTTTCACCAAGTCGTTTAATAAATAATTGTTTGTTTGCATCAAAGTTTCTAGTAAAGCCATTTTTTAAATTATTAAAATCATCAATTGATCTTTCCTTTAAAGCTGTTTTTGAGTTATCTTGATACTCTCAAAAACAAGTTCCACCGCCTTTTAGGCTTAAAATTGAACTAAAAGATTGACAAAGTGGTGAAGCAGCAATTATGTCAGGTTTTGGAAACTTGCTAAAATATTCTTTTAAAGTTGTGATATCAAGCGATAAATCAATAATATGTTGGTTTTCGTGATATTTTTCAGGATATAGATCAAATGTATATATTTCATAATTTGGATTGTCTTTTAATGCCTTATAAACACTATTCTGACCTCCGCCAAATAGATCTCAAACTATTATTTTGATTTGTTTATATTTAATGCTTTTTTCAATTTCTATTTCTAATTCATTATTATTGTTTTTCATAAAATTTATTAATCATCAAGATCATCAAGCTCACTAAAATCAAATGACAGTATAGAGTTATTTTCATTTTTATCAATATCATTTTTTAAATCATTTTGATTATTAAAATTAAATGACATTGTTTCTCTATCTTCTAATTTTCCATCTTTTGATTTTTCTTCTATTTCTTTTGAAGATCCTAGTACTAAATTTGAAGCTATGACATTCATTTTAGAAATAATTTCATCATTTTTGTTTTTATATTTGTTCACACTAAGTTTTCCAATAACCTCAACTTTATTTCCTTTTTTAAGATGATTTTTTACTAGTGAAACTTGTTCATCAAATATAGTAATTTCTATAAATTCAGCTTGTTTTTGACCATATTCATTTACAGCAATTAAAAATTTCAATAATTTACCAATACTATTGTCTTTCTTCTTATATTCAATTTCAAAATATTTTTCACTTGCAAGTCTTCCAGATAATATAACTTTATTCATTATTACCTTCTTTTGTATCTGCTTTTTTATTTAAAGGTTTTCTCAATCACTTTACAATTTCCACTCTTTCAATTTGTATATATTCATACTTATCTTTTTTTAAAAATCATTTGCTTTTTTAACAGCATCTTCATATTTAATAGCTGAGGATAAAGATTTTGTAATTGAATTTTTTCTAGCCCTTAATCTATAAAATCTTCTAATTTTTTTCATATTTCCTTTTACTCTTAAATTCATCAATACATTTACTTATAATAGGAATAATGTCATTTATTGATTTATCTATTTTATCTATGTCAGCACCTTTTAATGCTTCCCTTAATTCCTTTCAAGCAGCACATAAATCTTTTCAAGATATAATTTTGCTTTTGTTTTTAGATAGAGAGATTATTGCTTTTTTAATAAAATCAATATTTTCATTACGCCATTTAATTAATTTTTCATCTTTTGATTTTTCTTCTAGCTTGTCTACTTTTTTAATTGCTTTTTCTAATTCTTTTTCTTCATCCCTTTTCTTTCCACTTGGTAATTCTTTATAGTCTCAAACTTCATTATCATCACCAGTAGATATCTCATTACACTCATATTTAAATCCATCATTTGAAAAATATTTATAGGCTAAAAGTGTTTTTAATATCATAGGCTTGTAACCAACTTTTTGGATAATTACATAATTTTTTTCTTTTGCTTTTATTTCACTTACTGACATTAAAGGTTTTTCTTCCTTGCTTTCACTTTCAGAAAAAGATCCACCTTTATCTCTAAAATTAGTACTCTTTGAAGAACTACGCTTTACAACTTCTTTTTTTCCTAATGACTCAGATAATTCCTTTAAAGTTTGTTCATCATTGCTATTCAAAAAATAAGTAAATTGTAAGTTAGACCTTATAACTTTATCTGCGGCATTATTGGTGCTGCTGTTATATTTTTTTAATTGATTGTAATCTTGGAGTACTAATTGAAAAAATACATTTCTGCTTCTTGATATTGTAATTTTGTTATCTAAATTAATAATTGGAGGCAAGTTTCCTGCTTCATCTAACATAAAGAAAAACTTTCTATTTAACTTTAGGTTTTCTGTTTCATTTGCTTCATTAATTAATGCTTGATATGTTTGATCAATCAACATGCTAACTAAAAAATGATTAGATGGCTTATGGTCTGGGTAATGAACAAATATAGCAACTGGAGAATTTTCTTTTGCGATTTTTGATAAATCAAAAGAATATGAAGATTTAATAACTTTTTTAATAAATTCATCCTGTGTAAATATATTTAAAGCACTTATAGCATTTGAAAATATACCGCTAAGTGTCTCTGGCACAATTGAAATAATTGATTCAATATCTTTATATAATTCTTTTCAATAGTAATAATCATTAGATGCATTTATACGTGAAATTGCTATTCAATTTTCATTATTATTTCATGCTTTTTGATTACACATACTGGCAACAGTAATTAAGTTAAAATGTTTTTGTTCAATCAAATCAGGACGTTCCATAGATGCAAATAATAAAAACTTAACAATTGTTCTAATTAGCAATTTTGCATTTTTAGTTCACATATCATCCGTTTTTTCACCTCATGGCAATTGTTCAATAACATTATTTATTTCACTAATAGCATTATTAACACTATCATTATTAAATTTATAACTAGCATCAGATTTATGTGCCAAATAATATGCATATGCTAATGGATTTCAACCAACACTATTTTTAACATCGCTAAAATCAACAGCATAAATTTTATAATCCATATCCTTCAATTTTTGACCAACCATTTTTATAATTTCCTTTTTTGGATCAGAAATCAAAAATGAAGCTCTATTTGAAAATCTAAGATGGGAATTGTAAATAATATTTGGAACTAGTATTCTTTGTGTTTTACCACTGCCAACACCACCTAACACAACACTATTAATATCAGAATCGGGTTCATTAATTCACCATTTATTTAATTTTTTATTAAATTTCAATAATCAATTTGGATTGTTTTCATTTTTAGAACTTTTAGAACTAACTAAAAATTTATTGTTAAATTCTGACAAAGAAACGCCAGAAAAATCAATTTCATTTCTATATCAATTATTACTTTTATCTTTTTTATAAAAAAGTAATATTTTTCTCTTAAAGAAAGAAAACAAAATAAGAACGGTTGTAGAAGCTAAAAATAATAATTCAAGGATAATGAAGAACATTTTAAATCTAGACACGCTTATAAATGTTTCTTTTACATATGAACTAATACCATTAATTTTTAATTCACTATATCTAAATATATTAAATAAACTAGCTATTAAACAAAAACCAACAATATTTATGAGAATCAAACAAAGAATTTTAAGAATAACAGAAACAACTTTTTTATTCACTTCTATTTTCCTTTTCACATAAAATATTTAATTCATTTTTAATGCAAAGCACTTTACTACTTATGTCAATCTCTAAATCAAAAATCATTAAACATTTATTAATAATTTCAAGGTAACCATAAACATTTAAATTTTTATCTTTCACATATTTCTTATCAATTTTGTATTTAAATCTCGTTTTATAAATCATCAATAAAACAGCATGTGCCAAAATATTAAAAACCAATAAAAGTATCAATATCAGTGAAAATAATGAAAAAGAATAATTATTAATGTATCTTGCAGAAACAAAAATGATAGATTCAAACAATATTAAAATTAAGCAGCTTATAAGAAATGAAAAAATAATTCGCATTTTTGTTTTTTCTCTATTTACTAATATTTTTTTATTTTTTAAACCTAAAAGTCCATTTTTTATTTCCCTTGCATCTTTACTTTTAATCAATCTATCAATAATTTTTTGAATATTACATTTTTGAATATTTAATGAAGTTTTCATATTCTCCCAACGTCCTTAATGCAAAAATCTTTTCAGCTCTTTTAATTAATTTTTTATATTCTCAATCATCAGTGTAAAAGGTAGATAAAAAAGCAGCAAAAGATCTATGACTTTTAAAACTTTCTTTATTACTTAAAGCAGCCTTTATAATCCTGTTTCCTTTTTGAT
Source organism: Mycoplasma tauri (assembly GCF_016925555.1). GTDB lineage: Bacteria > Bacillota_I > Bacilli_A > Mycoplasmatales > Metamycoplasmataceae > Mycoplasmopsis > Mycoplasmopsis tauri. The sequence continues at coordinate 145,019 of NZ_CP070479.1, forward strand.
ACTCATATTCCATTTTTTCTTTTTTAAGAAGAATATCGATTCTATTTTTTAAATATTTACTCTCAGTAGTATTTTTAAACTTTATTAACTCATTAACTGTTTTGTTATATTCATCTATTCTCTTTTTATATTCAGGATCAAATTCATAAAGAAATGAATCTATTTCACTAACAGCGTCTTTTACATCTCAACTAGCTAATTTATAAGATTTATTATTTTTATTTTTCATTTCTTTTTCAATCAATTTACAACAAGATAAAAAAGTTTTCAGTTTTTGTTTTTTAATACTGTTAAATGACTCATCAATATTTTTAGTTACTATTTTTTTAGCATTTCACGTTTCACTAATTAATTTTTGTAAAATCAAGGACTCTTTATTTTCTTTTAATTTATTAGCAATCTTAAAACCAAAATTTTGTATATCATTAAGCTTAATTTTTTTACCTTTTCTCAAATTTTCTTTTTCATAAAAAAAATAATGAATATGAGGATTTGAAGTATTTCCATGAATAGTAAAATATGCATTTAAATTATTTATTTCAAATCCAGACTTTTTTAAAAAATGTTCAAACTCATCTTTAATTAATTTGATTCAATCATTCTTAGTCAAAATATTTCCTTCAAGACCAAGCTGTCCTAAATTCAGAAAGCCTTCATAAACAGTATTTTCATTTTTAAATAATTCAGACTTAATTTTTTTAATGTTTAAGTCTTTTACTTTTTCATCAAACAAAGAATATATACCAGAAGAAGGATTTTTTTGATTTTTCTTTAAATGATTAAAATATCATTCCTGTTTCTCTGCCATTGTCATAGAAATCATTATTTCCTTTATGCTTGAATTATCGACTTCACTAAAAGAAACACACTTATCATTTCTTGTTATATAATCAACCATTTTTCCACTTTTAATCCAGTCATAAAAATCATGAACATTTCCTGATTTAGTTTTATAGCCTCCATTTTTATCAACAAAATGTATATCAAATATTACTCTATCTATAAAACCCTCCTATACTTTCATTCATTACATTCATGAATTTTATGAACCAAATTTTGGACTATTTTTTTACTTGTTAAATTTTGCATACATAAAATATTTATAAAAATCAAAAAATTTATAAGCAAAACATTTATGGAATGAAAAAACCATAAACAGTATTTTTATTTTTGTGTAAGTGGCATGCATTCATTACATTCCCACTTCAAAAACAAAACAACTAAGCAATCATTTTTTTAAAATCAATATATCTAAGTGTTTTGAATTCAAGATTTTTAAAAATTCTTTTTATTGAAAACAAACTTTTAAAACTTACATTGACAAATTCAGCAAATCTTTTTAAAAATCTATAAATTAGCGATCGAGAGCCCATAAATAATGAATTATGAATTAAATGGACTTTTTTATTACGCGTATAAACTTTTCTTTCATTCCATTTTCAAACAAACTTTAAAAATTTATTTCTTTTGAACAATGGAACTGCTTCTTTGTATCATTTGCTTTTACAATAGCTATTTTCATCATCAAACTCAGCACTAAATTTTTTATAACTTTTACGCTTATTTTTTAATTTATTAATTGAATATAGTGTTGAGATATTTCATACATAAGTTAGACCATAAAGCAAGAAAAAATATCATTGTTTTTTGCTTTTAATTTCGATATATTTTTCATCATGTTTTTTTCACTTTGTATTACTTAATTTCACATAGCCATTTTGGCAATGTATAAGACCTATTTTAGTTAGTAATTTTAAACCAAAATAAATACTGCTTTTCTTAAAACCAAAAGACTTTAATAAGTTAATTTCATACGGTGCTTTTCTTGCTCCACAAGCTTTTAAAATTACAAGCAGCTCAAAAGCAACCTTATTGCCTTTTAACAATTTAAAAATTTTTTCACTAAAACTAATTTTTGATGACAATAAAATATTTAACCCTTTGCGATTTAAAACATCATATTTCTTATTTTGATAATTTTTTCAAAAAAGTAAATCTCTGCGATATAACAGCCTTTCATATTCATTAGCTTCATTGTTATATCATTCAGTTTCTATAAGTAATTTTTTAAATGCCCCCATATCTTCCTCTTTCTAAAATTTTAAAAAAAGAGGAACCACTGTTTTTTTGTAGTATAATAATATTGGTTCGGAACTTACTTTGTTTGGTTCCTCTTTTTTTTACTTTTTTAATTTTTTTAATTCAAGAATATTTGTCATCAATAATAAAAATGATTTGAAACAAAAAAGGAGCTGATACCCACTTCTTTCTTTCGCTACCGTGGCAATAATCTTTTAATACTATAAAATAAGCTAATAAGTAATTTTATAGAAATGAAATCACAATGTATTAGCCGATATTCAAACATATATGAAAAAAAGTTAATTTTCATTTATAATTAAATTAATTTAAATTATTTTATTAATTTTAAATTTACTTTTTGATAATTAAGGAGAAAAAATGAAAAAAACTTTTGACACCAAAGAATATTTAAAAAAAGTTGATGCTTGATGAAGAGCAGCTAACTATTTATCTGTAGGTCAAATGTACTTGAGAAATAACCCACTTTTAAATAGACCATTAGTTTCAGATGATGTTAAAGTTTATCCAATTGGGCACTGAGGAACATGTCCAGGTCAAAACTTTATTTATGCACACTTAAATAGAGTTATTAATAAATATGATGCAAATATGTTTTTCATTAGTGGTCCTGGCCATGGTGGTCAAGTTATTGCTTCAAATACATATCTTGATGGAACATACACTGAATTATTTCCACATGTAACACGTGATGAAAAAGGTATGGCTCATTTATTTAAATACTTCTCATTCCCAGGTGGTACTGCAAGTCATGCTGCTCCTGAATGTCCAGGTTCTATCCATGAAGGTGGTGAATTAGGTTATTCTCTTTCACATGCTGCTGGTGCTATTTTAGATAATCCAGATGTTATTGCTGCTACAGTTATTGGTGATGGCGAATCAGAAACTGGCCCTCTATCAGCAGGTTGATTTATTAATTCTTTCATTAATCCTGCAAATGATGGTGCTGTTTTACCGATTCTTCACGTAAACGGTGGTAAAATTTCAAATCCAACAATTTGATCACGTAGAACAAATGAAGAAATTACACAATACTTTACAGGTGCTGGCTGAAAACCATTTATCGTTGAAGGTTGAGATCATGAATACATGCATGAAGAAATGGCTAAGGCAATGGATGCTTCTATAGAAATGATTAGAAAAAATCAAGAAGAAGCTAGAAAAGTTGGCGCAGAAAATGCTACAAGACCAGTATGACCTATGATTGTATTAAAATCACCAAAAGGTTGAACAGGTCCAGCTAATTCATCAAATGGTGAGGCTATTGAAGGTAGTTTTAGAGCACACCAAGTTCCTATTAATGTTTCTGCTGGAAATATGAATGATATTGATCAACTAATTGCATGATTAAAATCATACAAACCAGAAGAATTATTTACAAAAGACGGCCAACTAGTTCCTGAAATTGCTGAAATTGCGCCTAAAGGCAATAGAAGAATGGGTATGAATCCAATTGCAAATGGCGGAATTAATCCTAAATTAATGAATACAGGAAACTGAAGAGAATTTGGTATTGATTTTAATGAACCAGGTACAGTTATAAATCAAGATATGGTTACTTTAGGTAAATATTTAGGTGGATTGAGTAATCTTAATCCAACAAACTTTAGAGTTTGAGGACCAGATGAACATAAATCAAATAGACTTTATGAAATGTTTAAAGTAACAAACCGTCAATGATTAGACAGAATTGATCCTAAATTTGATGAATCATTATCACCAGTGGGTAGAATTATAGATTCACAATTATCTGAACATCAAGCAGAAGGAATGCTTGAAGGATATGTTTTAACAGGTCGTCATGGTGTGTTCGCTTCATATGAATCATTCTTAAGAGTAGTAGATTCAATGCTTACACAACACATGAAATGAGTTAAAAAAGCTCTTGATATTCCTTGAAGAAATGATTATCCATCACTTAATGTTATTGCAACATCAAATGCATTCCAACAAGATCATAATGGTTATACACACCAAGATCCAGGTCTTATTGGACACCTTGCAGACAAGAGACCAGAATTAATTAGAGAATATTTACCAGCTGATACAAATACATTACTAGCAACAATGGATAAAGCATTCAAAGAAAGAAATGTTATTAATTTAATAATTTCTTCAAAACAACCAAGAGAACAATTCTTTACTATGGATGAAGCTCAAGAACTTGTTGATAAAGGTCTTAAAGTAATAGAATGAGCATCAACATGTAAGCCTAATGAAGAACCTGATTTAGTTATTGCTGCTTCAGGTACAGAATCTACAATTGAATCACTTGCTACAGTTATGTACTTACGTGAAGCATTTCCAACTCTTAAAATTAGATATGTGAATGTTCTTGATTTACTTAAATTAAGACATCCAAGCATAGATCCAAGAGGTTTAACAGATGCTGAATTTGATGCAATATTTACAAAAGATAAACCTGTATTGTTTGCGTTCCATGGATATGAAAGTATTTTAAGAGATATTTTCTTCTCACGTACAAACAGAAATTTAATCGCTCATGGTTATAGAGAAAATGGAGATATTACAACATCATTTGACATTCGTTTGTTAAGTGATATGGACAGATTCCATTTAACTATTGATGGTGTTAAAGCTATTGAAAAAACAGTTGGCTCAGAAGCAGCTGAAAAATTAGTTAGAGAAATGGAAGAAAAAATTGCCTACCATAAACAATATATTAAAGAATATGGAACAGACATTCCTGAAATCAAAAGTTGAAAATGAACTCTTAAAAAATAATATTAAATGTTGCTTTGGCAACATTTTTTATTAATTTAAAATAATAAAAATGTAAAGATACAAAAAACTAATTTAAAAACTCAGACAGCCTGAGTTTTTATTCATATTTGCCTTTTTCATAGCGTTAAAATAAAAAGCACACATATATGTGCTTAATATTAAATTATTTTGCATCTCTTGCTATAGCAACAAGTTCAGAAAATACTTTAGGTTCATTAATAGCTAATTCTGAAAGCATTTTTCTGTTGATTGTGATATTTGCTTTTTTAAGACCTTCAATAAATCTTGAGTAAGAAACACCTTCTTCTCTTGTAGCTGCATTAATACGAGCTATTCAAAGTTTTCTATAATCACGTTTAACTTGTTTACGGTCTCTAAAACCATATGTTCAAGATTTAACAACAGCTTGTTTAGCAACTTTATATCCTACTGATTTATGTCCTCAGTAACCTTTAGCTAGTTTTAGTCATTTCTTTCTTCTAGCTCTTGTAACAGTTCCACCTTTTACTCTCATTTTTTATACCTTCTTATTAAATTAAAGCCTTGAATCTTTTTAAATCAGATACATGCATTTGAACTGATTTACGGGCTTGGCGTTTTTGTTTTGTAGTTTTGTTTTGAGCTAAATGTGAACGATAAGCTTGTTCACGCATAATTTTTCCAGTTGCTGTTACTTTAATTCTTTTCTTAAGAGCACTTTTAGTTTTCATCTTTGGCATCTGTGCCTCCTTCTGTGTCTTGGTTCGAAATATCATCTTGACTATCAGATTTTTTATCCACTAAGTTATGTTCTTTTTTATATTTATTAACTTTTACTTTGTTAGGTTGAAGAGACATATCAAGAAAACGCTCACCAACAATTTCTGGTTCCTTAGTTTTGTCAGCTACATTTTCTACTAGAGCATAAAATCTATTCATTACAGAGTGACCTAGTTCAGGTCTTGTAACTTCTCTACCTCTAAATTTCAAGCTAACTTTTACTCTATCTCCATCTAGTAAAAATTCTAATGCCTTACGTGCTTTAGTTTTAAGATCGTGTTCACCAATCATAACAGTAAGTCTGATTTGGCGGTTTTGAATTACTGTTTGTTTTTCTTTAGCTATTTTTTGTTTCTTTTTACGTTCGTATTTAAATTTACCATAATCAAGAACTCTTGCAATAGGTTTGGGATCAACAGCTATCAAAACAAGATCCATTTTTTCTTCCTTAGCTATTGTAATAGCTTCATAAGTATTTTTAACACCAATTTTTTCACCATTAGCACCAATCAAAAACACTTTTTGAAAAGGAATGTTTTCATTAATCATATGTTCTTGTTCAGGCTTTTTTATTTTTCTTATGTTTTGAATAATAACTCCTTAGATAGTTTGATAAAACAATAAAATAAAGTGATTTAAATCACTCCTATCTACAAAAAAGTATCAAAGATATTTTAATTGTAGCTAGAACCCAAGGCTATGGCCATCAGGTGAGAATTTAATCTACTTCTGCAATTAAATATTGCTTTCTAATTTTAACATAAAAACATTTTTTTATGCATAAAGAATTTTAGTACTATTATTTTAATATTCAATTTGTCATTCGGAGGTTAAAAATGAAGATCAAATTTTTAAAAAAGTTATTAGTTGTTCCATCATTATCCTTAGCAGTTGTGTTGTCTGCATGTAATAATAAAAAAGACAACGATGGTTCAGATCCACAAAAAGAAAATAAAGAAGTTAATAAGTCAGATATTTTAAATTCTAAAGATAAACAAACTATTACTCCAGATGAAAAAGGATCACAAAATGAAATAAATAATATGGACAACAAACCATCAACTTCAGAAAATAAAGGTGATGAATTAGAGAAAGCAAGAAAGGAATACGAAAGTTTATCAAGGGAATTTCAAGAAGAGGCTCAAAAATTAGAACCTAAATTATCTGAAAATGAAGAACTTAAGGCAGAATTTTTAAAATATAAAACTGAGGCTGAAGGACATATTGATAGCATTTCTTCTCAAAATAATGATCCAATAGAGAAATATCAACTAGTTAATGAAGGTATTAGAAAAGGTTTAGAGAATTTAAGAAGAATTGGTTCTAAATTAGGAAAAAAAATAGAATTTGCAAAAAACTACGAAAATGAAAAAAATAGTTTTCTTGGAAAAATAAATGAGTTATTTAAAGACAACAAATATCCAAAAGCTAAAGAAGTTTTTATTAAATTATTTACAGATATAGAAACTGCTGTTAAAGATGATAGCCTTAATGGATATAAATTAATGATCGTTTTTGCTAAATATATGTCTGAGCATGACAATTACATTAAAAGTTTTATCACAGAAGCGGATAAAATAAATAGTGATGAAAATGCAACTGATCAAAAAGAGAAAAAAATAAATGATCAAATAGAAAGAACATCTCTTTACGTTTTAAAAAGTATTATCACTGAAAAATTAGCTCAATTTATAGGTAAAATAGTTACTGATAATAGTAATAATAGTGAAAATGATGTGGTTAAAAGTATTAAAGCGCATCATGAAACATTATTAAATAAAATTAAAGAATTATCTGAAAATACAACTAAAAAAATTAGTGAAAAAACACAAGAATACTTATCAATTCTTAATCAGTATTCTAAAATTTACTTAAATTATATAACTGAAAATAATGATGAAATTAAACTTGCATAGGCAAGTTTTTTAATTAAAAATTTATAGTTTATATAAAATTCAAGCCAAAATTCTTTTTATACGAGATTTAGTATATCTCTTAGATGTACAAGATTCTATAAAAAGATCATATGTTGGCATATGTATGTTTTTTGCTAATAAGTTTTCAATTCCTTCAGAAACAACAGGTATTTTTTTAATTTTGTCTTTGTATTTAATTATTTTTTTCTGAAGCTTATGATAAAAATCTCCCATTTGTTTTGGGATTTTTTTAAATGTTAAAGGAGAATAATTTAAAATACTTTTACCGCTATAAATTAGCTTTCTTAGTAAGGTTGCTGATGCGTAATTTTCATTAGTTTCTAATGAGTGAAAATCAACATTCCTCTTAATAGAATAAGGCTTTATAGGTAAATTATGTCTTACTATAGCTTTAATATATTCAAATCCTAAAATATCATTAGGCATTTCAAAATTTGTGCCCGATAATTCCTTAATTGCTAAGGCAGATGCTTTTGGATAACTTATCTTGTCTCTTTTTTGGAATTCCCTTACTTTTGCAAAATAACTTTTTTCATTATTCACTAAAATTTTGGCAATATTTATCATGTTTTCCACATTATTAGATTCTGAACCAAACACTAATTTATCAATTTTGCCTTTTTTATAAAGTTTTAAAATAGCATTATTAGCAAAAATGTGCGCAGCTTGAGTTGATTCCTCAAAAGATAATTTAATTACTTTTGAAACCCCATATTTTTTAGCAATTTTTTTTCTTAATCTAAAAGAAGAAACAGCCAGCTCTCCACGTTGAGTGACTTTATTGGTCATGATAACAATAATTTTTTCATTAGGAAATTTTTCCTTTATTCAATTTAATTGTTTTATATGACCGTTATGAAAAGGATTGTATTCAGCAATAATTCCAACAGGCATATTTCTCCTTTTTTAAGAAAACACTTGTATATCTTGATAGTAAGTAAAACCCAAGTCATTTAAAGGTTTATTATAAAAATGTTGAACAATAATTTTTTCATATTCATTAGCAAATAAGTATGCAGTTTCATTTTGTCTAATAAAAAGTAAATTATCAACAGCTTTTAGTATCTGAAATTGTTCATTTTTATTTAATTTGTTAATTGTTTTAATTATTTTTTTTCTTATATCAAAGTACTCTATTTTATTTTTTTCTAATAAAATTTTAAAAATATTGTCACTATTGATTAAATTTATAATTTGATCTATATATTTTTCTCCAATTAAACTAGAAATGATTTTATCAAGCTTATCAATATGATTATAATAGTTTGGTTTTAAATCTGAATTTTTATAATTTTTGATAAAAAAAGCTATATTCTTCAAAATTGAATGATTTTCCAGCGATAATAGAGCCATAATATTTTCAGCAAAAGAGTTATTAGTTAATGTATAAGTGTTGTGGCTATATATATAAGAATTATCATTTTTGTTTGCATATTCAAAACTTGGATTCAATCTATTATCCACTTGTTTAATAATATTTATCAATCTATCATAAAATTCATTTACTTTTATAGATTTTTGTGAATAAACAGGAATAACTCATTCTATCTTTTTTCCTATAAGATTTTTATTTTTTTCATAAAAATCATCAAGGATTTCTTTAATTAATTTTTTATATTTTTCATAGTTTAAGCCTTTTATTTGTTTAGATATATCTATAATTTTGTCATCACTATATGCAGAACTTTGTAAACCTTGTTTTTTGCCATAGTCAATAAAATTTGTTCTATCTGTTTCAAATCTATTTGCATCTTTATTAAAATAATCAATATTTATTTCATTAATGTCATCTATTGATTCATAAAGCATTATTTTTTTATTATATGGAGTGTCAAAAAACATGCTTTGAGGCATGAATGAATTTCAATATTTTTGATAACCTAAGATTTTAATTCCAGTATATTGGTTTCATAAATTATGTAATAAGTTAAAAAATGAAAAAGATTCTTTTTTATAGATGTTTTGGACATTTTCTTGGGATAAATTTTTATCATATTCACCAAAAACAAGCATAGAAAATGCATCATTAAATTTTTTATTTTTAGCTTTATGAATATTAAGATTTATAAAATATTCATTAGTGTTGGTATTTTGAGGTTTATTAATTGTAAAATTTAAACCATAAATTTTAGGAAAATTATTAATTTCATTTTTTTGAGAAATATTAAACAAATTGAAGTCGGCTTCAGAAATTAAATTTTGTCTAAATGCATTAAATATTTGTAGTCTATAAGTTGCTAAATCTATAGGAACAGGATTAAATTTTAATATTACTTTGTTTATATTTATAGTGTCTTCTGCAAATTTCGATATTGCATAGTGATTATTTTTAATATATTCTGCACTATCAATTAAATTTTTATTTAAAACATAAGGGCTTGCAAATAAAAGTTCTTTTTCATTTGGTTCTTTTGAATAAAGAGGATTGAAAATCAAATTTGTTGTTATAACATTTGTTACAAAATCAGTGAATTTATTATTTTCACTATCTTGTAGGGTAAATTTCAATGGATTATTTAAATCAATTTCAAAAAGGCCATGTTCTTTTAATAATTTATTGAGAATAATTATATTATCTTTATATAGATAAGAGTTTTTATAATGTTCTTGATTTACTAAAAGGTCTGTTTTATTGGCTTTTTTGTCTACAAAATAAATATTCTCTTTAAGCTTAAATTCAATGTTCTTTGCTTCTGATAAATCTTTTAAAAATTGAGGATTATTAATATTATTTTGTTGATTAGTATAAGCTCTATTTATGCCGTTTGGACTTGGTGAGTTAAAAGGTGTGACATAATCTTTATTATAAATCACCTTTTCACCATTTAATTTATTGATTATTATTTCTTTTGCTAAATTAAATTCCAGACTTTTACTTGTTGTATCAAAAAACTTTTTGTTTAATTTATCAAAACGAGCTCTGCCCTCTGTTTTAAAGCGAATTAATGGAGCGCTTAAAAGCGAATCATTATCATTGGATATAAAACCATTGTTATTGACAATTCCACTTTTTATATAATTTGGAGAGTTTATTGATTTGATATATTCTCTTTTGTCTCTAGCTTCTAAAATATTGCAGCTACTTAAAGATAAAGTAGGAATAAATAAATTTAATGGACTCAAAAATAATAATTTTTTATTCATTTATAAATTCCTTTCTATTGGCCAATTACAGAGGCTTGATAAAGCGATAAACTAAACAATTTAAATGAAATAATTAATGTACTTGTGAAAATTGATACAAATAAAATATAACTTTTATTATTTAAGTCTGCTATTATGTCATTGAAGACAGCACCAATATTCAAATTTTGATCTATATTTTTAACTTTAAGAAATGCTAATGAACCTAAAACAAGAATGTTTAATGACAAATTATCGGCAAAAATAGTGATATTTAGCCATAAATTTTCACGAAAAATAACATTGAATAGTATTCATTTTTGACTAGCGCCAGAAGCTATATAGGCATAAATATAATCTTTGTTTTTGAGATTTAATGTGTTTGAGTAAGAAATATAAAAAAAGTTTACTGATCCAAAAAAACTAAAAATCACAATAGCATTCAGGTGACTATAGCCAAAAGCATTGAATAATATCAAACAAATAATTAAGAATGGGAAAATATTTAATGCGCTAAAGATACTATAGCCAACTTTACCAAAATTTTTTCGAGAATAAAATCCTATGACTGTTCCTATAAATGTACCTAATAATCATTGAATTAAAATTGCTAATAATGATATACCTATTGATATACTTAAAGAATGTATGTAAAATACAAATCTGTCTATTTTATTGGCATTTGTGCCAAAAAATAAAACATATTTTTTTCCAGAAATTGCCTCTATAAAAGCATAAGGATTATATTCTACTATTTTAATATCAGAACTAGGGGTTATTTTATTAATTATTTGATATTGCGGTTTCAACTCATGAGTTTTTTGAATTAACTTAAATAGTTCATCATCATATTCAAATCTTTTTGAAATTATTGGGTTGTTATAATTTGGAAGTGAAACTGCTAGTTCACTGTCAAAAACAGGTTTAGAAGCTGAATAACCTTGAAAAATCGTAATTATTTGCATGATAATTAATGAAAGAACAACTCCAAGAAAAAGCCCTAGCCATAATCAATTAATTTTAGAATTAAAAAATCTTTTTATGTACAATGAAAAAGGACTTTTATAGTTTGAAATTGGCGCAAGAGGTGATCTTTTTTTAGCTAATGAAAAATTATTATTCATCTGTCAACTCCTGTTTTTTACTTCTGTATAAAATTTTGTATGAGAAGTTATAGTTATTATCTACTTTTAATACGTCATATATAACTTCACAGAAGAATGAAATAACCAAAATGGTTAATACTTTGAAAAAAATTAAGCACATTATTACGTTTATTTCACCAGAGTTAAATATAGACATAAATATTAGACTTTGACCTGGTATTTGGAATATTCTTTCAAGAATTAATGCAAAACTTATAATAATAATAAGCAATGAATTCAATTTATTTATAGTATCTATGATCAAATTTTTAAATATTGATTTTCAAAAAATAGATGCTGAGCTTTGTCCATTAGCTTTTTGAATATTAATAAAATCTTTCCTTAGTATATTAACTGTTGCGTTTTTGACAATAACAGCAAAAAAAGAAACAGATGTTATTAATAATATTGATATAGGGAGCAATAAAGATAAGAACATGTATCCAGTGTTTAAAACATTAGGCGTTACAAAATTAACTGGAATGTCATTTACTTCTGCTAGTAGAAGCATAAGGGGAGCAATAATAAAAGCAGGAATTGACGCAATTATAAAAATTATTAAACTTATTACAGCATCGGACAATTTACCATTTTTGTATGCCAAAAATACTCCAGTTAAATAACCTAATAATAGTGAAAGTGAAAAAGCAATTGTTTCAAATAATAAGCTATATTTAAAGTAATAAAAGAAATAATCTTGAGCATTAGAAAATGAAGAAGAATTGTATATTTCTCCAAATCCAGTGAAAATAGAGCCAATAAAGTAAAAATAATTGACAATTAAAGGCTTATCATTCAAATTTTTGTCAGCTAATAATGGAGCTAATATTATGTAAAATAAAGTTAAAATAAGAAAAACACCTAAAAAGGTGAATGATATTTTTTTGGCTAAATATTTATAAAAGTTCATTGTAGTTCCTCTCTACAATGACGAGCTACTATTCAGAAATTTTGTTTTCTACAAGTGATTTTTCAATACTTGCCGCAGCGATTTCTTCATCATCGCCGTTAAATTTAATTGTTACACTATCACCTTTTTTAACCCCAAGTGTTAAAACATTCATTAGTGATTTTAAATTTGCAGTACGATTTGATCTATCGTTTGTAATTAGTATGTCACATTTGTATTTTGAAGCTTCAGCTGTTATAAAACTTGCTGGTCTTGCATGTAATCCAATAGGATCGATAATTGTAACGTGTAATTCTTTCATAGTTAATACTCCATCTTGTAAAATTTACTTATAAATAAGTAATATAATAAATTAATTATACATAAAATAATAATATTCCTTAATTCTAATAAGTAAAAAACAAAACTTTGTATGAAATTTTTTTACAGTTCTTCATGCGAACATAAATAAAAAATTCAAAAAGCAAAAATCAATTGCTTTTTGAATTATAAGAATTTATATATCAAGTTTATTTATAGATCAATATGCTTTCGAATTATTTTATATCTTCTCTTAGAAGGGGCATTGACATACATCTTGCAGAACCCATACCTAGTGATAACTGATTTCCATCCAGAGGCAAAACCTTAACTTTTGCTTTTTTAAGAGCTTTTTCGGTAAGATAGTTTCTTGAATATCCAATAACAACACTTGGGGCAATAGCTAAATAATTTGAGCCATCAAAGTGAGTTTCAATATCAATTTCCAATTGACTAGCATTATGCCCTGCAATAGGAATTAATATAGGTTTTTTGCCAATTATTAATTCAAGAATTTCTTGCAAAGAACCATCGATTTCTTTCCACTCTATAATTTCTTTTTTTAAGTCAATTTCTCAAACTTTTAGAACTGATAACATGTTAGGAGAATACAAGAATTTATTACTATCTATCATAGTTATTCATGTGTCTAAGTGCATTAAATTTGGCATTGCTGGCACATTTATTGCAAAAATTTTTTCAAACTTAGCTTCTTTATTTTCTTTAATTTTTTTAGCAATAACATTTATTGCTTCCTTGTTGGTTCTTTCACTAACACCAATTACTAACGTTTTAGAGTTATAGACAAAAACATCACCACCTTCAATTTTTCCAATATCATCTCGGTTAAAAAAACGAGGAGTTGAAGAGTACTTGGGATTATTATCAAATATAAATTCAGAAAAAAGAGTTTCTCTCTGTCTCACAACATATTTCATATGATGTAGTGCTATTCCATTTCCAATTGATGCAAAAGGATCTCTTGTGAAATACAAATTAGGCATTGGGTCTATTATTAAATCTCTATCGCATTCAACATTAATTTCACGTTTATGGATTCCTGCCATCATAGTTTTTATCATTTTCTTTATAGATACTTTTTCTATTTTACTAAGATAGTTTTTAATAATTGGTCTAAACCTTGATTTTAATTTTGGTTCAGATTCATTAAGTCATCTTTCAATAAACAACTCTCTATTTTTTTTAGAAGAAATTTTATATGTTTGTGCAACTAAGTCAGTAAGTTGTATAACTTTAACACCATTATTTTTTAAAATTTTGCAAAAGTTTTTATGTTCTGAAATTGCTGTATTTGGTTCTAAAATAGCCGAAAAAAGCAATTCATCAAGTCTATTTGGAGATATTCTTCTTATTTCATCTCCAGGCGTATGAACCAAAACTTCTTTCAACTTAGTATATTCACTATAGACATTGATTTTACTCTTGTTCATTTTTACCTCTTTTGTGTTTTTTATATTTTAAAAAAATAAACAAAAAAAATAAGTATTTTGAAATATTTAAGAGTATTTTTTTAAAAAAAATAAAAAACTGGGAACCCAGTTTTTATTAATTTTTATTATTTATTGACTACGCAAGTCTAAACTTCTATATCCTTCAACTTTTTTGCCTTTATAAAATCCACAAAATGCGCAAACACGGTGTTGTTGTATCATTTGTGAACAATTTTTGCAAGAAATTAGGTTTTGAATTGTTAACGCGTCATGTGTACGTCTTTTATGTTTACGTTGCTTAGAAGTTTTACGCTTTGGAACAACAGCCATCTGATTCCTCCTTGTTCAATCCTATATTGTATATTGAATTAAAAATAGTATTTAAATTATAAAGCAAAAATTAATTTATAAAAATATATATTTAATTATTTATTTTGAAAAATTAAAAGTTAAATTATTTTTTAATTTTAAATTTAAAACATTATATTTTTAAAAATAAATATTTAATTTTTTAATTTTGAATCATAATAAATATTAATTTTTGTTTGTATTCTATTAGATACAGGTGCGATTGCAAGATGTTTGACGTGGTATTTAAAAGGTTTTATTTCTTTTAAATCTTTGTCATTTGGATTATTTGGGTTTGGTTTAAAACCAATAAAATCATATTCTTCATCAATTTTGTAAAGATTTGTAGCATATGCTCTCTGATATTCAACAAATTCATCACTAAAACCAGGATATAATTTTTCAAATGCTTCTTTAGAAAATTCATTTTCTAAAATATATTGGTAGAAGTTTTTGAATGCTGGAGTATATCTAATAAAGTCATAATTTAAGTATGCACCAATTTCTTTATTGGTATCATCTTTTTCTTTTTCAGTTCCTTGACTATCAATAAGTTTTGAAACTTTTTCTTTCCACTCACTAACTTCTTTATCAACACCAGCATAAAATGTTTTGCTAGCTATTTCAAGCAATTTTTCAACAACATCATCTTTGGTATCAGAAGCAATTATTAAACCATCAACAAGTAATAGGTTTATAGAAGGCCTAATAAATCTTATTGCCCCATCAGGAGTATCTGAATTTAAAATATTATCTCTTGCATAAAATGCATCTAAAGCATCTCCATTATAAATAATACCAACATTAGTATTTTTTTCTGGATCAATTAATGTATTTAGCAATTCTTGTCCATTTCCAGATGTTTTAACATGCTTAGTATTTTTTATATCATAACTTGTTCCATCTTTAAACATTTTGACGAATTGATCTATTAAAGCAGGATATATGTCAGTTTCAACTTTTCTATTTGTTATGTTTGTTTCTTCAATAACAACAGCTTTTCCAGTAGGTTCCGGTTCATATCTACCTGATTTTGTATTAAGTCTATATGAAGAACCATAAATCATATTATCTCTTACTGCATCCGTGTATTCAAAATAATGAAATGAATCTGTTTCATTATTTTGACCAAAAGGATTTCTCATTAACTTTAGAGCATCAATCATAGGTATATGTTTTTGAATTTTACCTTCTTGATTCTCTTTGAAATTTTTATTTTCATCATTAACTATTTCAATAATTTTTTTATTAATTTGATGTTCAAGACCACTATGTACTTTTCTAAAATATGGGTTGACACCTTCTTCATATTTTTTTAAGTATTCTGGAAGTTCATTAGGTTTTTCAGGATCAGGCTCAGGCAAGTTTTGACCAGGACTCTTGTAATAATTTTTATATTTATCAAGTTTTAATGGGTTATAAGCTATAACCATATCTTGTGAAAAGTATGGAATGAAATAGTCATATAAATGTATTTTTTTTGGATCATCATCAAGCAAATCTTTTTGTTTTTTGTTTTCTATTATTTTGCCAAATTCGTCATAAACAGGTAGATCTTCAAAATATTTATCATATGATTCGAGATGTTCCAAGACTAACTTTGTATAGTTATTTTTTAAGTTTTCTTTTCTTGATAATTCTGAATT
The DNA here is from genome assembly GCF_016925555.1 of Mycoplasma tauri. GTDB lineage: Bacteria > Bacillota_I > Bacilli_A > Mycoplasmatales > Metamycoplasmataceae > Mycoplasmopsis > Mycoplasmopsis tauri. The sequence continues at coordinate 161,483 of NZ_CP070479.1, forward strand.
TCATTTTCCTTTAAAGATTGTTTTAAAGTCTTTGTCGGTAAATTTTCTTAAATGTGATTTTCCAATATTTTCATTGATAATCAACTTTGCTGCTTGGTTGTCACTACCTATACCACCAGCTGCTTTATGAGTTAAAATTGCTTGAGTAAAGTCATTAAGAACCGAGAATTCCTTATATTCAAAGTTTTTACTAAGTTTATTAATTGAATATTCGTTCATATATGACTGATAGTTTCAGAAAACAGGCTTAAATTTAAAATGTGTGTACTTAATTGAAATTGCTGTACTTACACCGATAACTGAAGCTAATGCAATAGAGCTATATAAAATTTTTTTGGAAAATATTGATTTTTTAGAGCCTTTTTTACTTTTATTATTTTTCAGAGACATAGTTACCTCCGAGATTTATAATGTTAGTTTTTATCATAGATTCTTCATCATTGTTATCTTTTTGAAGTTTTTTAATTTTAGAATTATATTTTTTAATTTTTATAGTTTTATAGCAAATGTAAATGATATTTGATACAAGCACAATAATTAATAGAGTTGCACCAATTACAAGCCCTCATGATCTAAATTCACCTTCATATAGTTTTGTCCCAAGTGTAGATGTATTTGAAACAGTACGCATAATAATAAAGTCGTCAAAACTTAAGAAAGCAGCAACTAATGCAGTGAAAATACTTGAAGGAAGCATATGAATAAAATAAGTCTTAAATCAAGCTCTTATTTTGTTGTATCCTAAGTCTTGAGCAGCTTCTAGTAAGGAAGCATTAAATTTTTCATTTCTTGGGAACATCAATGTTATTCCATATGGTAGCGCCATAATTGTGTGCCCAACAATACCTCTGATAAGACCTTCTTTACTATTTGAAAGAGTGCCAAACATAAGTGTAAATAACAAAGCGAGTCCTATTGCTGTTATATTATCTGGATTTATCAATGGAATATTATTTGAACCTAGTACAGCTTTAGTAACTCTTTTATTTTTTTGATTTCAAAGTCCATAACATGTTATTAGTGAGATAAGAACAACAAAAATCGAAACAAAAAAAGCTACAATAACTGAGTTAAGAAGTGCAGATTCTCTACCGTTTTCAAGGGCCGTTTTTCAGTTGTCTAATGTAAAGCCATTTCAACTTGTTCTGATAAATCCTTTTGTGCTTGGCTGATTGAAACTAAATACTACAGCAAAGAATAAAGGAATGTAAAAAATTAATAATATTAAATGAATATAAATGCCTTTTAGTCAACCAAAAAATTTATTCATATTTTTTTACCCCTCTTGTTTTTCTTATCATTAATTTTGGAAGGAAATTTATAAGTGAATATGTTCCTATAAAAATTACTGATACTACTATAACTAAGTTTGTTCCGGCAGCCACTTCAAATTGGTTTGAAGGGTTTGTATAAGAATTAATTACTGCTCCAATTGTTTGTAATTGTGATCCATCAGGTAATAATTTATCACTTATAACAAATGTTGTTGCACTAGCTAAAAATATAATCCCGAGTCCACTTATTATAGCTTTTGAACTATATGGAACAATAATTTTAAACATAGTTTTAATTGGTCCATATCCAAGATCATTAGATGCTTCAATAATATTATTTGGCATATCTCTAAAAACAGAGTAAAGGGGCATGACCATATATGGAAGATTTAAGTAAGTTAAACCAAAAATCATAAATCATAAAGCATTTAAGTTATTTTCAGTAGAAACAATACTTAGAAAGAAACCTCTAATTGCATAAATTTTTGCAATTGTAAAAATTATTAGCGGGCTGAACATAAGGCTTAAAGCATAAATTGGCATAATTTTACTTTTTGCTCTAGCTACAAAAAATGAATATGGAAAAGCAATTAGTAAGCATATAAATGCAGAAGCAACACCAATAACTAAGCTTCTAAAAATTTTAACTCATGTTTTTTGATCTTTAACTAACTCTAAAGAATCAAAGTTTGGATTAGTTATATTTGAAAATGCATTTACAAAAATTAATACTATAGGTAAAACAACTAATAGAAGTAAAATTGAGAAATAAGGAGTTAAAAATAAAATTCTTTTATTTAAATGGTTTTTAAAACTAGTTCTTGAATTCATCACTTTTGTAGTCCCATTTTTTATCCTTATTCATTATGTGAATACTATCAATTGTTCAACTAAGGTCTACAATATCACCAATGTCAAATTTTTTAGCTGTTTCAACGTAAATAATTGCTCTATTATCAAGTAGTACTTTTAAATAGTAATAGCTGCCTCTGTAAGCTATATCAGTAATAGATCCACGAAGTTTTTCTTTGCTCTTTTTTCCGATTTTAACTTTTTTATTGGTTTCTTCGTCAACTATCATTATGTCAATATCTTCGGGTCTAATAAGAACATCAACCTCTTGTAAATCTTTAAATTCATCTTCATCATGTACAGTTTTGAATTTTTTTCCAAAGAATTCAACTGTACAATCTTTAGCATTGAATATACCATTATAAATATTTGAATCTCCAATAAATGAAGCTACTCATTTATTAACTGGGTAGTCATAAATATTTTTTGGAGTGTCATATTGTTCAATTTTACCATCACGCATAATAGCGACCATGTCTGATAACTCAAGTGCTTCATCTTGATCATGTGTAACAAAAATAAATGTAAGACCTAATTGTTGTTGTAAAGTTCTAAGTAAAACTTGCATTTTTTGTCTAATTTTAGCATCTAAAGCACTTAATGGTTCATCAAGTAAAAGAATGCTTGGCTCAATTATTAAGCTTCTAGCTAGTGCAACTCTCTGTCTCATACCACCTGAAAGTTCGTTAATAGCTTTTTTCTCGCTGCCTTCTAAACCAACAAGTTTTACATATTCCTTAACTAAATTATTAATTTCATATTTTGTTAATTTTCTTTTTAAATATTTATTTTCAAACTTTTCTGTTTGTAAGCTTACATAGTTTTCTCAATATGAATAATTAAAGTCTGACTTATCAAGTCACTTTTGTCTTTTCTTATAAGAGATTGTATTTGGTTTAAGATTTTGCATTTCATCAATATATTGATCTTGCAATTTGTCAAGTTTTTCCATTTCTTTATTAGCTAATTCTTGTCATTTTTTTTGTTTTTGAATTAGTATATTTTCAAATTTTGGATTAATAACATCCTTAGGAACTCTCTTAAGGGGCAAACCAAATTTGATGTTACCTTCAACATCTAAATGATTAAAAAGAGCATAATCTTGAAAAATTGTTGACAAATCTCTTTTATATGGAGGTAAGTCTTTGATATCAAGGCCATTAAATTTAATCTCTCCACGGGTAGCTTTTTCAAAACCTGCTATAAGTCTTAAAATTGTAGTCTTGCCACTACCAGAAGGTCCTAAAAGGGTTACAAAGTTTCCTTTTGCAATATTTAAATTAACATTATCTAGTACTTTTTTGCCGTCAAATTCTTTAACTATGTCAATTAGTTCAATAATGTCGTTATTTTTTTCTTTCTTTTGTATCATAGTTCTCCTTTTTTGTATTTTAATTATTAATTTAGTAATTAAACAATTCAAATTGGGAGGCTGTTCCATATAAATTTTGTGAATATTCAGTAACAAAAAAAGATAATGATGGATTAATGTCCTCATTGAAATTTAACATGATATATTTAAATGTTTTTCTACTCAATTCAAAATCTTTTTTGTTCATAATATAATGATAAATTTTATATAAAAAATTTTTAAAATTAATAATTTTATTTTTCTATAATAATTACTTATAAATATTAATTTATATGTGGGGTTTTAGCATGAAGCAATATCCAAATTATGAAAGTGTGGAAGACAAGTATAAATGAGACATTGAAGCTATACTTGATGGAAAAAGTTTTGATAGTTTACTAAAAGAATATGAAGAATTAATGATGCTTAGTGTAGAAATTAAAGATTCTAAATATGAAAGTTTAGAAAACTTTATTGAAGGTTTAAAATTAGGTGAAAAAATAGGAATTATTAGTAATAAATTAAGTAATTATATAAGCAATAAGTCAAATATAAATTTGGTTGATAGTCAAATTCAGGAACTCGGGCTAAAGTTTGACAATATAAATGAAAAAATAAATAATTTAATGGGTTCAGAAACTAATAGAATTTTTGCAAATAAGGACAAAATTTTACTATGAATTAATGATAAAAGACTTTTTACATATAGAAGAGGTCTTCTTGATATTATTGATTCATTTAAATATAAATTGTCTGACCAAGTTGAAGAATTTATTAGTAAAAGTGCTTTTGGTGAAATAAATTTAGAAGAAATTTTTAGCATAATTACAGACTCTGAACAAAAATATGATAAAGTTTGCGATTCTAAAAAAAGAAAACACAATTTAGACCCTATTTCATTTAATAGATTAGTTAAATCAAATGATGCGTATTTGCGTAAAAATGCTGTTTTAAAGTATAAAAATGCAAAATTACAACACAAAGAATCGCTTGCTTCAATGCTTGTGCAAAATTTTAAAAATATATCTGTAAATAGTAAAATAAGAGGTTTCAAAAGTTCTATTGATGCATTGATATATGAGGATAAAATTAATCAGGAAGTATTAAAAAATCTATTTTTTAATGTATCTAATACAAAAAACATAATTTCAAAATATAGAAAAAAATACAAATATGCCTATGAAAAAAGGTTCAAAGAAAAATATAGGCCTAAGTATGACTCTTATAGAAATATAGTTAAAATCAAAAATACTTTTACAGTTGAAGAAGCCAAAAACATAGTATTAGAAGCTTTAAAGCCCCTTGGTAAAGATTACATAGATCAGGTTAAAAAAGCATTTAATGAAAAATGAATAGATTTCATGAGCGTTAAAAACAAATTATCCGGAGCTTATTCTATTGGCGGAACTTATGGCATAGAAAAAAAGTATATTTTGTTGAATTTTGATGGAGAATTAGACTCAATTAATGCCTTAGTCCATGAACTAGGGCATTCAATGCATTCTTATTATTCTGATAAAAACAATGATTATCATAATGCATCATATCCGATAATTTTGGCGGAAATAGCATCAATTTTTAATGAAATTTTACTTAATGATTATTTGATAAAAAATGCTAAAAATGATAAAGAAAAGTTTTATATTTTAAGTCAATCTATTGATAATTTTATTGGCACAGTAATTACCCAAACAATGTGAGCTAATTATGAATATAATTTGTACAATAAAATTGATGATAATATGGTTGCATCTAATTATGATTCTGTGGCTAAAATTTATTATGATACAATGAAACCTTATTTTAAAAAAATTAAAAAATACAATAAAGATGATCAAATAGCTTCTGTAACAATCCCTCATTTTTATATGGGTTTTTATGTTCATAAATATGCAATAGGCTATCTTGTCGCGTGTTATTTCTATTCTATGTATAAAAAAACTGGTGTAAATTATTTAGAAAAATATATTGAAATGTTTTTAAGCGCTGGCGGAAGTGATTATCCTCTTGAAATTTTGAAAAAAATGGATATCGATTTAATGTCTAATGCATTTTATGATAATGCATTTGATTACTTAAATTCTCAAGTTAATGAATGATCTAAAATTGTAGATAAAATTTTTAAAAAATAACCAAACATTACAAAATATAAAAAACGTATAGCTCTATTTATGAGGCATATACGTTTTTTTACTATAAGTTTTATATAAAAAAAAGTTCAAATGCATTTATTGTTTGTATGCCTTGAACTTGTGATTTTAGGAAATAATAATTTCTGTTTTAAGCGTCATTTTTAGATTTTGATCATGGAAATGTTTTTGCTTCAGGATCTGGTTCTTTAAGCATAAATACACCAATAAGAGATAATAATGATGAAACAACTAAAATTACGAACATGATTATGTATATATATTGTTTATCATTACCTGCTATTAAAGGAATTAGTGATATTGTAATAAGAGATAATGTATAGAATATAAAACCAAGACCTCAAATTAAACTAAACATTCATCCTATAGCTTTAACGTCTCTACCTTTGTATTCGTGTGGGGTATTTAACATAACACCTTGAATACCTCATAAGCATAATCCAGATAAGAAACCTAAAATATAGAAAAATACACGCGAAGCAGTATCTCCTTTAGCAACACCATATGCATATGTAAGCATTGACAAGACATATAGAACAATTCCTGTTGTAAGCATTGTGCCAATGTATCATTTACGTTTTAAATGATACCTTGATCATAAACCAACAGTAAGAGGAGCAATAAATACTGGTATTAAGAATGAAAGATATCATTCATTAATAATATGTCTACCACCTCCTGCAATGTTTCCAACATGAGTTGCTATTCCTGGAAAAATAGTATGTGATAAAGCTGTTGGTAAAACTACAGCACATAGTCATCCACCATATAAAAGGACTCATGAATAAGTTGCTTTTTTTCTAAGATATTGACCAAGAATTTTGAAACCATTTTGTTGTGGTTGATTGTTGGTGTTCTCTTGTTTTACTGGAACATCAAATCTAGATCCAAATAATATCATTACCAATAATGGCAATGCATTTAAAGCTGCTAAAATAGTTAATATTCATTGTCATTTATCCATTATGAATATTTTAGTACTATCAGTGTGTGGTAAATAGTGAGCAACAACATATGGAAATACTGAAATAATTATACCTAATGGATAGAATCAAATACCAAATTGTGAAACTACTGATTTTTGCTTCTTATTGAAGAAATTAGACACTACAGGTTGAGTTAATATAATCATCATAGTGCCACCTATGGCCATAAATGTTCTTAATATTAAGAATAATACATATCCTCAATTTTCTCCTGGAAGAAATTGAGCTGGGATTCCAAATAATGTTAAACTAAGGGCAATAATGGTTGTATATTTGTGGAACAATTTAGCTAGCAATAATGCAACAGCTACAGAACCAATACCACGACCAATAGTTATAGCTCAATTTGTTGCTTGGTTAACAAATTGAAAACTTTTAATTGTGCCATTTATCTTAAAATATTCTAAATATCCGCCCGTTGTAGAACCAACGCCATTACCAGCAAGGTATCCACCAAAACCTCAGTTAGCAATAAATAATAAATAAGCTATTGATATAAATAATCAAATAAAAATACCATAAGCAAATTTATTTTTTTGGAATTTATCAATATAAGATTCCTTTGTTTGCAAATTTAACCTCCTTATAAATAAAAAATATTCTTTAATTATAATGGATTAATGGAATTTGTTAAAAAATGGAAATGTTTTTCTATATTATTATCAAATTTTTAACATTTTAAAAAAATTGTTTTTTTAACCAAAACAATAAAACAAAAATTTTGGCAATAATATAAAATGGCTGGCTTAGTATAAGCAATAAATATATTTTTTATACAAAAAATATATGTTTTTTGTTAATATAAATGTAGGCAAATAAAATTGCCATTTTTAATCAAAATTATTAGTATTAATTAAGATTAATTCAAAATTTGTATTATAAATAATAAAGAGGTACATATATGAAAATGAAAGCTTTAGTTTATCATGGAGAACATAATATTGCTCTTGAAATGGTAGATAAGCCAGTTATTCAAAAACCAACTGACGCTATTGTTAGAATTACAAGAACAACAATTTGTGGAACTGATTTAGGTATTTATAAGGGTAAAAATCCGGAAGTTGCTGATGGAAGAATTTTAGGACATGAAGGTATTGGTGTTGTTGAAGAAATTGGCTCAAGTGTTTCAAACGTTAAAGTTGGAGACAAGGTTTTAGTAGGGTGTGTAACACCATGCGGAAAATGTGATAATTGTAGAAGACAACTTTATTCACATTGTAGAGAACAAGAAGGCGGATGAAAATTTGGTTACATGATTGATGGTACACAAGCAGAATTTGTTAGAGTTCCATTTGCTGACAATAGCTTGTATAAATATCCAGAAACAATTTCTGATGAGGTAGCTGTTATGCTATCAGATGCATTACCAACAGGGCATGAAATTGGTGTTCAATATGGAAATGTCGCTCCAGGTAAATCAGTTGCTATTGTTGGTGCAGGACCTGTTGGTATGGGTGCCTTATTGACAGCACAATTATACTCACCTGCACAAATTATTGTTATAGACTTTGATGCAAACCGATTAGAAATGGCTAAACAATTAGGTGCAACACACACATTAGTTCCAGATGCAGCATTGTATGATAAAATACAAGAAATTGTTGGAACAGATGGTGTTGATGTTGCTATAGAAGCTGTTGGTATACCACAGACATGAGATACATGCCAAAAAATTGTTAAGGCTGGTGGTAACATTTCTGTTGTTGGCGTTCACGGCAAAAAAGTTGATTTCAACGTTCAAGATTTATGAATTAAAAATATTACTGTTACAACAGGACTTGTTAACACAAATACACTTCCAATGTTAATTAATGCAGTGTCTACTGGAAAATTACCTGTCTCAGGTTTAATTACACATAAATTTAATCTTTCTGATATGATGAAAGCATATGACACTTTCTTAAATGCTTCAGATAATGAAGCTATGAAAATTTTCATTGATGCTACAAAATAAGATAAATAATAACTATTAAAAAACTTGCGTTTTAATGCGAGTTTTTTATATTTTAAAAAATAAAACGAACTATTTTCTTATTAAAAAAGTTCGCTTTATTATAATTATTTGCTTTTTATGTATTCATCTATTTTATAGCCTATTTCATTATTTTCAAGAGCATAATCGATGTTTGCCTTTACAAAGCCTTCAATTGAGCCTAGATCATATCTAGTGCCTTCAAATTCAAAAGCATATATTTTTTGATTATATTTATTCATTAAATCATTGAAAGCATCAACAACTTGGATTTCATCTTTTCCATTGTATTCAATCTTGCTTAAAATATCTAAAATTTCTGGATTAAATACATATCTTCCCAGAATAGCTTTATTACTTGGAGCATCTTCAAGCTTAGGTTTTTCTACTGCACCATTTATTTCAAAATATTTATTATCTTTTTGATTTTTATCAATAGGATTTACTATGCCATATTTATGTACATATTCATTTGCAACAGATTGAACACCTAAAATGTTTGATCCTGTTTCATTATAAAATTCAATTAATTGTTTGATTGCTGGTGTTTTTGATTTAATTAAGTCGTCCCCAAGAATTACAGCAAAAGGTTCATTTTCGATAGCTTCTTTAGCTACTGACAAAGCATGACCCAATCCATTTTGCTCATGCTGGATAACAACTTTAATAAGATTAGGTATGTTTGTTGACTTGACAGTATCTAGAAGAGATTTTTTATTTTTGGATTTTAATTCTTCCTCAAGAGATTGATTAACATTGAAGAAATTTGCTATGTCTTTTTTTCTTTCGCTTATAATTAAAATAACTTCTTCAATTCCTGCTTCAATAGCTTCTTTAACTAAATAATCAATAATTGGTCTATCTAATATAGGAACTAGTTCCTTATGTACAGTTTTCGTTAATGGTAAAAATCTTGTTCCTCAACCTGCAGCAGGAATGATTAACTTTCTAACTTTTCTTACTTCTTTATTCATAATTTTAATTATATATTTTTTACATAATTTTTTTTACTTAATTTACTAATAAACCTATTTTGTGGCGTAATAAATAAAAAAAATAAGCTATTGAAATAGCTTAATTAGACACTTATAAAGTGAAATGGTGCGAACGAATGGACTTGAACCATCGACCTCACGATTATCAGTCGTGTGCTCTAACCAGCTGAGCTACGCTCGCATAATTTTCGCCTTAATTATTATATTAGGCGAAATGAAACATTTAATATTTTTACAAATTAACGTTTTGAGAATTGACGTGCACGACGCGCTTTGTTTAAACCAGGTTTTTTACGTTCAACACTACGTGCATCACGAGTTAACATACCTGCAGGTTTTAATTTAGCTCTGTATGTATCACTTGCTAATAATAAAGCTCTTGCAATACCTAAGCGAATAGCTCCTGCTTGTCCTTTAAGACCACCACCACGAACGTTAACAATAATGTCGAATTGACCTTTTGTTTCTGTTAAAACTAATGGTTGTTCAGCATCTTGAATGTGTAAGTCTGATAATAAATATGCTTTTGCTTCTCTTTGGTTGATGATAAATTTACCATTACCAGGTCTCAAAATAACTCTTGCTGTTGAAGATTTACGACGACCAAGTCCACGATATTCAATTGTTTGATTTGTCTTAGCCATATTATCTTACCTCAAGCCTTTCTGGTTTTTGTGCAGCATATTTGTGTTCAGGTCCAGCAACTATAAATAAATTTTTACGTTGTTTGTTACCAAGTTTTGTGTGTGGCAACATACCATATATTGCTTTTTGAACAATAGCAGTTGGTTTCTTAACTCTTAATTTAGCAGCTGTGATGCTTTTAAGACCGCCAGGATATCCTGAGTGGTGGTAGTAAATTTTGTTTTCTTCTTTTTTAGCTGTTAAGATAGCTTTTTCAGCATTAATAATAATAACATAATCACCCATGTCAGCGTTTGGTGTGAATGTAGGCTTTGTCTTACCTCTTAAAACAGAAGCCACAAAAGCAGCTAGGCGACCAACAACTTGACCTTCAGCATCAACAACGTATCACTTTTTGTTTGCTTTTTCGCGATTAACGATTGTAGTTTGTCTCATGTGAATTCTCCTTTTCTTTGTTAACTTGCAATAAATAGCTTTTTTATTATAATGGAAAAATAATTTTTAAATAGCAAATTAATTATTTTTTAACTAATACTTGATTAATCTGATTTAAAAATAAATATATAAAAAATATTATCAAATTTTTATAAAAAAATAACAAATAATAAAAAAATGCTTGTTTGCACAAACATTTTGCATCTATAAGCCACGTTCTGTACCATAAATGGCGCTAACAATTTATCTAATCAAGTAAATTTGATTCTTTTTTTAAGATTCATTTATCTTTTAAAAGTTCCCCTACCAAAATTTGGGTTTCTAGCTCATGGAGTTTACCGCGTTTCACAATTCTCGTCTCTGTGGCACTAGTCGTCTAAGCCTGATTTTATTGGAATCAGCATGAACACTACAATCATCTCAGATTGTGCTAGCGTGGACTTTCCTCTACGTTAATGTAGCTGTTAGCCAATGCAATATTATTATAAACTACTTGAAATATTTAATTAAAAATCTTTCAAATCCGATTTTGTCATTTACTTTGCCGTTTTTTATTTCTTGGTCTAGCGACGATAAAGACTTAATCATTTTCTTAATTTTTATTATTCCTATTTTGTTTAAAAATGAAGAAATTTTCTTTATTCTATAATTATTTATATTTAACTCTTTAGCTAGCTTGTCTAGACCTTCATTAGTTATTTTGTATGCATAAATTTGATGAGCAAGTATAAAAACTTGACTAATTTGACCGATTAAAAGCGATATTTCTGCTCCCTCAATCATTTTTTCATTATATTTTGTTCAAATCAAAGCTAAGTCATTAGATTCAAGTGAATTTACAAATCCAAATTGATCTTCATTATTATAATATTCACTAACACTTTCAAAAATGATTTCGCTATCTATGATCTTCCCTTGCATGGATAGTTTTTTAATTTCTTGTTCTATTATTAATAAATCATTAGGAGTTTTATCGATTAAAGCATTTATTGCATTATCATCCATATTAACTTTATATTTGCTTGCAAGAGATTTTATAATCACAAAAATATCCTTTTTGCTTATGCTTTTTGCTTCAATCATCTTTGTACTATGCCCTTTGTCTTCAAAAATAAATTTTGTGAAGCTATTTGCACTTATTTTATTTTTGTCTGATATTTCTTTGTTTATAAAGACATAAGTATCATTGCTTTGTATTTTAAGAGCTTTAATTATTTCATATGAATAAAATTCATCTTCCTTTGATAGTTTTTTTAGTTCAAAAAATGGAAAATCGTAAACTAAAAATAACCTTGCTCTATTAAATATATCACTAGAGCTTATTACATGGGTAAATTCATCAATTGAAGCTCCATCAGAAAATCTGAAAATTTCAAAATTTTTGTCACCATTTTTGTTTTTAATTTTTTCAATTTCATTTTCTATTAGAAACTCTTCATCTCCATAAATAAAAATCATATTTTTATTATAAATGATTAAAATACAAGAACAAATATTTGCAAAAAAGTAGCTATTGTTTAGCTACTTTATGATTGTTCACTATTGTGTCTAATTTTTTTAATCAGTGATGTATTCCACTTTTTGAAATATTTGATAAGTTCTTTTGATTATATAGAAAAGCTAATGCGCTTAAACTTTCATTGCTATTTTCAAGCATTAAATTAAACAAATCAAGCTGTTTTATAGTAAAAAATGATAAAAGATTGTTCTCTTTAATATAGTTAATATTTTCTAAATTATGCTTGTTGGCTTTGATTGTTTTTTCTATGTTTGAAGCATCAATATTTTTTAATCTATTGTGACTATTGTGAAAATCTCTACTTATTGTATTGTCTATAAAGTTAAAAAATGATGTTGTAACACTAATCGCTTTTAAAAAATCACTTATTTTTTCATGTTTTTTAATGTAAATTAGTATTTTGCTGTTGTGTTTAATTTTTATGAAATTAAAATTATATTCGTTCAATTTATTAAGCATTATATTAATAAATTTTTCATAATTTGAGCTAATTTGAAGATGATATGATGAAAGTGAAAGATTACTAATTGATCCGCCACCAACAAATGTTCCTTGAAAAAATGACGAAGGGTATAAAAATTTTTCTTCTAAATCTATTGACTCTTTTTTAATTTTAATTATAGATTTATTATTAATTACTGTTATTCCAATTTTATCAATTACCTTTAAAATAGTGTTTTTAGTAATTTTGTCGTGGATTCTTAAATTAATTGTATTATCAGAAATTATTCCTTTTGCATAAATAAAACCTCTTAGAAATTCAAGTGCGTCTTCATTATTTCTTCTTTTAGAAAGAATTTCTTGTTTAATTTGTTTAGTAAAATTCATAACGCCTCTCCTTTCTTAAGTTTTTATTAATTATAAATAAAAAACACAAGTTGCACATGGCGATTCGGTTTTAATATGCAAAATTTAATAATTTATTTAACAAATTTTTTATATTCACCATAACCTCTTATATCCATTTCATCAAATGGTATAAATTCAAGAGCTGCTCCATTTATACAATAGCGCAAGCCCCCCATTTCTTTAGGTCCATCATTAAAAACATGACCTAAATGATGATTTCCTTCTCCAGAACGCACCTCAGTTCTCAGCATTTTATGAGATGTATCTTCTAGATATTTAACACTTTGTTTAGTGATTGGTTCTGAAAAACTTGGTCAACCACAACCTGAATTGAATTTTGAAGTAGATGAAAATAGCACTTCTCCAGTAATTTTTTCAATATAAATACCTTTTCTATATTCATTGTTTAATTCTGATGTGTGTGGATATTCGGTAGCAGAATTAGTTAAAACATTGTAACTTAAATTATCCAAAGAGGCTATTTTACGGGCTTTTTTAACTAATTCAATTTCTTTTTTAGTTAGTTCATAATTTACATTTAGATTGATATGACAATAACCATTTGGATTTTTTTCTAAATAATTTTGGTGATATTCTTCTGCAGGTATAAAGTGTTTTAATTTTTCTAATTCAACATAAAATTCTTTGTAATTTTTCTTAACTAAATTAAAAATTATTTCTATAAATATTTCATCTGAATTATTTTCAAAATAAACACCAGTTCTGTATTGTATGCCAACATCGTTGCCTTGTTTGTTTTTAGAATCGGGATGTATTAATCTAAAAAAATGAACAAGTAATTCTTCAATTGTAATGATGTTATCATCATATGTAACTTTAACAGTTTCAGCATGTTTAGAATTTTTTAAATTCATATATGTTGCATTTGTATCTATTCCATTAGCATATCCGCTTTCAGCATCAATAACACCATTTACGCGTGAAAAATATGCCTCAATTCCTCAAAAGCAGCCACCAGCAAGATAAATTTTTTTAATCATTCCTCCCCCTCTTTTTTTATTTTTTGTAATTTGAATCATTTTATTAAAAAAATAAAAAATACATAGTTTTTACCTATGTATTTGCATTTTTTAGATTAATTTATCAAAGATGTCTTCTCCAGTTAGTTCAACAGTTTGAACTCCTCAGTTTCTTGCAACAATATTACCTGATGTTCCTAAACCTTTAACATCATTAAGAACTCTTGGATCTTTAAATGATTTTGAATAAATAGTTAATGGCAATAATTCACGTGTATGGTTAAAACCAGGGTATGCTGGATCATTTCCATGATCACTTGTCATAATTAATAAATCATCTTCCTTCATAACTTGGATTAATTTACCAAGTTTAGCATCAAGAGTTGCTATATTTGAGGCAAAACCGTCTACATTTCTTCTATGTCCAAAGTGAGAATCAAATTGAACTAAATTAACAAATACAAATTTATTTTCCGAATCTTCTTGAGCCAATTCGATAGCTTTATCCATTCCATCAGCATCACCATCAGAATGAATTGATCTTGATATACCTTGGCCAACAAAAATGTCATTTATTTTACCAATACCAATAACTTCAACTCCGGCATCTTGTAATTTGTTAAGAATCATTGGTTCAGGTTGATTAGCATAATCGTGTCTATTAAATGTTCTTGTAAATTTTCCTTTTTCATCACCAACAAAAGGACGAACTATTATACGACCAACATTTCATTCAGGTTTTGATGAGCAAATTCTTCTAGCCTCTTTACCATATCTATATAAATTTTCTAAACCTATTCACTCTTCATGAGCCGCAATTTGAAGTACTGAGTCATTTGAAGTATAAACTATTAATGATCCATTTTGTTTTTGTTCTTCAGCATATTCATCAATAACTTCAGTACCAGAGCCTGCTCTATTACATACAATTTTTCTGCCATCAAATGCTTTTTCTAATTCAGCAATTAAATCATCTGGAAAGCCCGTTTCAGTGAATGTTGGAAATGGAACGTCAGTTTTAATACCCATCATTTCTCAGTGCCCTGCTAATGTGTCTTTTGCATTTGATACTTCTTGTATTCTTGAAACATATGCAAGAGGGCTTTTAACATGGTAATTTCCTTCCAATTGAGCAACATTACCAATACCAAGTTTTTTTCATGTATCAATGAAAAACATTGAGCTTAATGATGCTGAATAAATTGTGTTTGCACCTGCGTCGCCGAATCTTTTTTGGTCTTTATCAGGTCCAATTCCAAGGCCATCAGTTACAATCATAAAAACTCTTTTAAATTTTGCCATTTTTATCTCCTATTTAGTTAATTAAGTTTACAAATATTGATATTAGAATTTATATTTTTATTATAAATCAATAATATAATTATGACATTGAAAAATATTAATATAGTTGTTTTTTTAAATTAAAATAATTATAGAGATAATTAATATTAAATTAATTTATTTTGAGGTAAAAATGAGAAAAAAATTAGCTTTATTCGTGCAATTAACTACAGCATTCCCTTTATTGTTATCGAGTTGTAGTCAAAAAGATAAAAAAGCAGATGACAAAAAAATAGATGATTCAAAAAAAACTGAAAAAACTCCAAAAGAGCGCCTTGAAACTTGTTTAAATGAGTTATATAGTCTTTTTGAAAAGTTGCTGCCAAACTATAAAGAACAATTTAAAGAGCAAATTGAAAGTTTAAAATTACACACAAAAAATAAATTGTCAGATGAACAATATGAATTTTTAATAAAAAAAATAGAACAAATTAAAAAACAATTTGAGAATATCTTAATAGTAAGCAATCAAAGTAATATAGAAGGTGAAGAAGATGGCCAAGATAATTTATCAAATAAAAAAACAATTTTGGAATATACAACAGATTTACTAGATATTTACAATACTCTTTTAGAAAAGATTATTAATGATCAAAAATATTTAAGACCAATAGTTAACGAAATTGAAAATATATTAAAATCATTTGATGAAGCTGATTTTGGAAAGTCTCAAGAAGATCTTGCTTATTTTATGATTAAAATTTATGAATATGTAAAATCTGATGATGAATATAATAAATTTATTTTAGAAATGTCACAAAAGGCAGCACAATTAGGGAATCCATTAGAATCTATTTTAAATTTACAAGATTCTGTGAATAATCTTAAGGAATCTAGTAAAAAAATAAAGATGACTTTTGAAAAATGATTAAATGAAGCTAATAAAAAACTAAATATTTATCAACCTCAACCAGATAATTTTCCTGGATTTATACCCCCAAATTTTCCTAAAAGCACTAATTCACATGAATATCCATCATTTGCTTCTAAATTTGAAAAGGTAGATGAAAAGATATTATATAAAGAAATTTTTGATAGGACATTCTCAGTTAAATTTTTAACAAAATTAAAAAATGGAGACATGCTAAGTAATGGTTCAGGAACAACATGACTACTTGACTATTATAAGTATAAACAAGGCAAAAAATATAAATTGTTCTTTGCTACAAACTTACATGTAATGTCAAATTTAAGCAATACACTACCTGAAGAATTAAATAAAAAATTAAATTATGTAGATCCATCAGGCAATCAAGCAATTGGAATTGCAATAGGTAAAGCAAAATCATCAGAGAACATAAGCGAACCACAAGTAAATAATACTGCTCATTCTGTTGCGCATAAAAACAATTGAGCTGTAAATTATTATGCAAACTCTAATGATTTTGTTAAATATGAAAGTAATCACACAACTAAATTTTCAGAAGCTATATCAGCTCCAAAATTAGTATTTGCTGCTTTTGATTTTATGAATGATGAAGCAGTTGCAAAATATAATCAAAAATTAATTATGGAAGCAAAAGCAATAAAAGAATCTAAGATTAAAAATGGTAATTTTGAATCTTATAAAGATGCTTGAGATCATTTTGATAAAAATCAAGAAGTTCCTTTTATGGTAGATTTTGGAGTTTTTGAAATCGATGTTGATTTAGATAAAGCAGATGAAACTTTAAAAAAATGACTATCTGATGCAATAAATGGCTTAGATAGGTATCTTGATAGATTAAACAAAACAAAGGAATTGCCAAATCAAGATAAAAATATTTCAAAATATATGCTTACAAAAGATTATATTTCTGCATTCCATAACAAAGATTCAAGTGAAAAAAATCTAACTAATACATGAAATATTTATGTTGGTGGATATCCTGCCGATAATAATAATCCTGTTTGAGCTAGAAACAACCCAATTGAAAGATATTCAGCAACTGAAAAGTCTTATACTAGGGGTGCTGAATCAAATGAAAAAACATTTTCATTTGCAACCAACGATGCTGAAGCAAAAGTTGGCGAAGATGTTATTAATTTTTCAATCTTTGATACATACTTTAATAGGGTGATGGCATCATGATATGGTTTTCATTATAATATTAAGTTTTCATCCCTTTATTATGGGGCATCCGGTTCATTAGCTTATAATGAATTCGGACAAATGATTGGGATCTATGATTCTGTAAATTCTAATATTTCTCCTGGAAATTTATTAGGTTATGGAGGTATTGCACCATTTATTCAATCTGATGATATTGAAAATGCTGGCGGTATAGTTTTTGCATATAACCTTATAGATGGATCAAATAAAGATAAATTTAAGAAACAAAAAAATCATTTAGAGAAAATTTAAGAGAGATTTATCCAACTGGTTTTGAAGATGGAATAAAAACAACTAAGTTGTTTGAACAAGGTTTTTAAAATAAAAAAATAACGGCTTCGGTCGTTATTTTTATCTGGTGCCCGAGACAGGACTTGAACCTGCATGAGTTGCCTCACTAGATCCTTAGTCTAGCGTGTCTGCCAATTCCACCACTCGGGCAAAAATTTAATAATTATAATTATATAATGAAAATTAAACAAAAATATTATTTTTAAATATATATTCTTTTTTTGTGTATTTTTTCCACTATTAATTAGCTTTTATTTGTATAAAAATGTAAATTTATGAATTTGTTATTATCACTTTGAATTTATAGTTGCAAAATGATAAGAGGAATTATGAATGAAAATATGAATAATGGAAAAGAAAGAAAAAATAAAAGAAAATTTTTAATAATAGGAATTTCCATAGGTCTTGGAGTTGTTTTATTGTCTTCTATTGGATTGATTTCCCATGTAGTTTTAAAAAATAAGAGACAAAGTTCATTACAAGAACAATCAACTAACCAATTACCAAAACAATCAGCTTTGCCAGAAAAAAATAATAAACAAAAAAGTAATGGGAAAGTGCAATCAAATCCAAATACTTCAAAAGAAAAGGACATAAATTCTACTAATACTGTTGATGCAGAAAAAAATGAATTAGATAAGAAAACAAGTGATGCACAAGTTGAAAAAAATGAATTTTCAGCAGAAAATTTATACGAAATGCTCCATAAAATAGATGATTTAGTAAAATCAGAAAATTTTAAAAAAATATATAGTGTTTTTTCAGAAGAAAACAACTCTTATTACTACATGAAAGATTTGAGTAAATCAACAAATTACTTTTTTGAAGTTCAAGGAGAAGTAGATCATGATTTTATTAATAACAAAATTAAAAGCCCAGATGTAGAAATTACTCATGGAGAACTAGATAAATATAGAAAAGAAGAAAATACATTTTTTGGTGATGTTTCATGAATGCTAGAGAGTGGACATGTAGTTAAGACAATAGAACCAGTTGACTCTAGTGATGCTAAATATGGCAAACACTTTATATATAAACAATATGCAAGTATGTATGGTGTTCTTAATGGATTAAAAGATTTTATTAGTGCAAATTTAAATGATTATAATGAAAATCATTTTTCCACTAAGCCAGAAAACATTAAAACGCTTGCTGAATATTTGAAAATGAGCAAAGAAGAATTTGTTAAATTAGAACAAGGACAGTTAAAATTAATTTATTCATATTTTAAGAAAAAAGGGAAGAAGTGTTTGGAATTTTATGAATATGCAAACTCATTAATGCCAGAATTGCTTAAAGAATTAAAAGAAAATAAATCAAGTAACAAGGTTTATGAATATAAGTTGAAATTTGAAACAATTATAGAAGATGTTTTATTTTCTATAGCAGTATTTAACCAATATTTAAATATTTTTGAAAATGAAAATAATAATAGCAATACATTAAAACCAATTTTAGATTCGATTTATAAAAAGCATTTAATTGATAAAATAAGCCATAAATTAGTTATTTTAGACAAATATTTTAAAAATGAAAAATTTATTCAAAAATCAAGTGAGTTTAAAAACAATAAAAATATTTATAATGATTCACCCATTGCTGATATTGAAGAATATCAAGGTAATTACAGAGTTTGAAAAACTGAAATAGGCATCAAAAATGAAGAAGATTATTCTGAATTGAATAAAGCTGAAATTTAAAATTTAATTACTTTTAACACAAGAGTTAATAAGGTACTAGATTTTGTTAGAAGGCTAGATAAATATATAGATGCTGAACCAAGTTTTAAAACAATTCGTGTTGAAGGATATGAAGAAATTAATTAATAAAATTTAATATATTATGAAATTCTAAATAATTAAAAAACAAGTCAAAATGTTAGAATGCAACTATCTGACTTGTTTTTTTAGTTATTTAAGTTTCATTTTTTCTAATATTGGATTAAAGTCTACTACATTAAAATAGTGAAGTAAGAAGCAAGTTAGAGCAGTTAATCCTAAAATTATAATAATTAAAAAAATGGTTATTAGTGCTACAGTAACAGGACGTTTTTTTGTTTTTTTGTTCTTTTTAGTATTTGTTATTTCTACAGATTGACTATTAGCCATTACAAATGAATCATTTGAAACTTGAGCATTTACGATTGAATCAGTATTTTGTGTTTCATTTTCATCCAGGGTATTAAGTAAGGAATTTTCGTCATTTGAAGGTTTAGAAAAAACAGTTTCATCTTTTGTTATTTCACCATTTTTTTCTTTGTTTGTTTCTTCTCTTATTGCGGTTTGTGTAGAATTTTTGTTCTGATATATATTTTCTTGTTTTATTGGATCATTAATTTCTTTTACTTTTTTATCATTAGAAACAATTGAAGAAACATTTATAAGATTTACCGATCCGCTGTCATATTTGTTATTCAGTGTTCTAGCAACTTCAACTCTAGTGTATTTATCTGTATTAGCTAGACCACTATTTTGTATTTGAAATATTTTATCTTTTGCCTCATTATTTAAATATTCATCTTTTGTTCTCTTTTTTATCTCATATTTTGGTTCAAAATATGACATTGGATTAGCATGAAAAATAAAAATTAAATCTTTATTAATTTTTTCAATTTCAGCATCTGTTTTAAGTTTTGAAAATTTTAATGGATCAATACCGAAATCTGAACAAATAGATGTATAGTCAACTCCATTTTCAAATCCATATGATTGAGCTATAAAAATAAATCTATTATTTCTATCCTTATCTTTAAAATAAGCGATTTGGCCTATTAATTCATTTTTTTTATTTGTGAAAAGTATTAATGTTTCAATTTTAAAACTTATATATCAATTAAATGCATCTAATTGTGACTTAAATTCTGCTATTATGGAATCTTTTTTTGGATGTTTCAATATTCACGGGAACTTTGATTGACTGTTATAACATATAACTACTTTTTTCATAATAATCCTCCAATATAGTGTAAAAATTACTTATACTTATTAATTAATTATATTATTTTAATATTAATAATTAAATATATAAAAGATAGCAAATTTTGATTTTTAATTCTATAGAATAAAATGATTTGTTATTTATAGTATCTGTTAATTTTTATTAGTTTAAAAAATATATTTTTTATGAAATAAATAGTAAAAAACTATATTATTTAATTATTAATTTTGCTTGTATTTGTTTAATTTTATTTATTTAGATTTAATTCAATATAAGTATTTAAGCTACAAATATATTATTAATATTTTCTTTTTTATTCAACAACAATTTTCGTAATTAAAATTAATTTTTAATTAGTTTTAAAAATTTTTTAAAAAATTATTTTGCAAAAAATTTTTTTAATGTATCATATTTACAAGTGGTTATAGCGTGGGGGATCACCTGATACCATTCCGAACTCAGTAGTTAAGCCCCATAGTGCCGAAGATACCAGAGATGGGAAAATAGGGAGCTGCTTTTTTTATTACTTTTTATTTATTAAAAAAGGCAGCAAAATAATGAAGTGGGTATCTGCTTCTTTTTTTGTTTTAAATGATTTTAATTAATTGATATAACAAATATTTAATTAATAAGCTTGAATTTATATTAATTTAGTAATAATTATTTTTTTGATTCTCATTAAATAACTTAATATTTTTTATTTTAAATCTATTTTTATTATAAATTTCTTGCATATTTATTACTTGTTATTATTGATAATAATATTTAATATTAATAATAATAAATTGCCTGTTTACAATTTATATTCTTTTCTTTTTTGTTTATTAAACTCTTAGAAATTCATAAAATAAAGTATTTTTGTGATTTTTATTTTAGTGTAACATTTGGTTTATGAAAAAATTAAGATTTTTATTGCCGACATTATATCCTTTTGCCTTATTTTCAGTTTCTTGTGTTCAACAACAAGCTAAAAATAATTCAGAAGATAAGAAAAATGATGTTATAAATAAAGAAAATAATGACTCGATAAGAGACACATCAAAAGAAAAGGATACAATAAAAACAGGCAATAGTGCAGAAACAGAAGAACCTGCGCAACAAGAAAAAAATAATGAACAAAGTCAATCAATAGATAATCAAAAACAGTCTAGTTCTCAAAATTCAGATTCAAATCTGTTTAATGATTTAAACTCTATTGAGAAAAACATAACAATTTCAATTCCTTTTTATAAGAATAAAGATGCAAAAAGTTCTTGAGCAGTGCTTAAAAATAACATAAACGAATTAATTCCTTTATTAGGTTTAAATCAGGACATTAATTCAAAATATAGTATCGAATATGCTAATGATAATAATCCAAATGTTGATAATAATGCTGGTAAAATTATAAATATTGGCGTTAAGTTTTCACATAATAATCAAAGTCAAGTATTGTATTTTAATTTAAATGGCTTTTATTTACAAAAAAATAATTTACCAAAAAATAATAAAAATGACTACCTTAAGGCAAAAGTAGATCTTCCAATGTCTGTAAAGGGCTTATATCCTTCATTAATTGCTCATATGTTATTGTATGCAGAAGATCCAAATAAGTACAATCAAAAACAAGTTAACTCTAGTGGTAAATATTTAATAAATTTTGAACAACTTCAAAATAAAAATAATGATTTATTTTATGAGCAAGTAGCTTCATTAAATATTTCACTTAAGGAAGCATTTTTTGAATATAATGAAAATTTCAACAATAAATACATGACAAAAGTTGTTGCAACAAAATTTAATGATATTGAAGGCACGCTTGGTATAAAAATTCAAATAACAAACACAGAAGATGGTCCACGAAACGAACCTGAATTAGCTATTGAATTTGAATTTAATGGTTTAAGAAAAATTGATCTAAATAATGGTAATAATAATGTTATTGGTTTTAACATTTTGCCAACTGATTTAGTAAATTTAATAAACAAAAAAGATCCTATTAAAAAAGTAATTAAAGATAATTATAATAGTCTAAACCAACCAATAGATTTAATTAGAAATTTGGATGATTTTAACTATAAATCACTAATAAATGAATTAAATAAAATCATGAATGTAAGTATCTTAGACAACGAATTAAATACTTATCGTTTTACTAAAGGTAGTGAAAAAATCAGTTCTTTTGAAGGTTTACAACAAAAATTTGGTTTATATCCTTTTTACACACGCTTTAATGATGTTATTAAAAATGTACGTTTAGAAATAACACAAGAAGATGAAAATAAAAATGCACAAATATATTTTGACGTTGAATTACCTATATTTATGCAAAGTTCATACACAGATTTATCTGATAATGAAGCTACAGGTAAGTCAATTACAATAAATGTAAAATCAAAATTTAACTTAAATAAGATTAATAATATAACCTAATGTTGTTTTTGTTTCCTATTTTTTTAATGAGCTATTTACAAGTGAATTTAAATTTGTTACTGTTTTAACAGTACTTACAAATGTGGCGCATTTTACTTTAGGAATTTATATTTATTAATTTAGAACTATTTCATGGTAAAATATAGTTGCAGGTATTAATACGCTGTATACTCATGGTATCGAATTAACGTTTAAGCGATTTGTAAAATCGTCGACCATGAGGGCCGCTTTTAGCGGCTTTTTTAATCTTAAAAGGAGCTAAATAGTGGATATTTACGTTTATTCCGATGAATCAGGAGTTTTTGGCAAAAAACATAACGATTTCTTTGTATTTGCCGGTTTTATATTCATAGGTAAAAAGAGTAAAGACGAGAAATCAAGAATGTATAAAAAAGCTGAAGATTCACTTAAAAAAATTGAGTCAATTAAACCTGATCAAGAAGTAAAAGCTTCTAAGATATCAATAAAAGGCAAGAATAAGCTTTTTCGTTCGCTTAATAATTTCTACAAATTTGGCATTGTCATAACACAAAAAGAATTACTAGATCAAATATTCACTAATAAAAAAGATAAACAAAGATATCTTGATTTTGCATATAAAATTGCTGTTAAAAGAGCTTTCCAGCAGTTAATTAGAAAAAAGATAATTTTTTCTGATGAAGTAGAAAATATTCATTTTTTTATCGACGAACATACAACAGCTACAAATGGACGATATGAACTAAAAGAAGCTCTTGAAAGTGAATTCAAACGGGGTACTTACAATGCCAATTGGAATAAGTATCATGAACCAATTTTTTATTCTTTAAAAGATGTAAAACTAGAATTTTGCAACTCAAAATCTAAATTGCTAGTAAGAGCTTCTGATATAATAGCAAACAAGATTTTCTATCTTGTAAACAATAATAAATTTGAAGAAATAAGTAGAATAAATAACTTATTTTTTTGTAAATTGCCATAATAAAAATAATTTAATCCTGCTATAAGATAATATAATTATTTACCCAGGTTGTACAGTATATTGATGTATTTTGAATTTTATAATTTAAATATAAAAGGAATCTACTATTTTTATATTTATACAAGAAATAAAGAAAATAAATTATTAAAAAATGTAAACAAAAATAACGTAAGCATCTATAAATTAGATTTTTACGTTATTTTTTAATTGAGAATGTTCATTTGAAACATACATTATCACGTATTAAAATTTTTGTTTAAAATTCAATAATTTAATTACCTTTTTAATATATCTTCAATGAAGAAACTAGCATTATCATAAGAATTATATTTATTTGGATTACTTACAATATCTCTTTGAAAGTCTAGTGGTATTTCAATGTTAATTTTTTTGTTAAATTCCTTATTTGAGCTAGCACCAATTAAATAATAATTTTCATCATTATTGTCGCTTTTAACAAAGCAAACTGCAATGCTAAATTCAGTATTTGATACATTATCAAAAAGTTTATATTCATCACTTTGTTTTCAATCGTTTATATATTTTTTATAAGATTCAATAAGTTTAATCGTTTTATCTGGGTTATAGTCATTAATGCTCTTAACTTCAATATATAAATAATGTTTGACGTTATTATGCTTATCTATTTCAAAGATAAAATCAGGGTATGAACTTAGAATATCTGAATTATTATCAAAATATTCAAATGATATATTGCTTAACAGTGGATTTTTAGTTCATAATCGAACATTATTGTTATCATTACGATTCAAAAAATCTCTTATGCCTTTTACAAAAGCAATTTCAGACTTAGAATCAAAATAATATTTATTTTCATCGGAATCAATTGGAATATAAGCATATTTGATTTTATTTGGGTTTTTAAAAGTAATATTGTTATCTTTATTATTTTCGGAAATAGTTACAAAACTTTTATCGGGTAAATTTTTGCTTTCTTTAATTTGGTAAATTCTATTTTCTTTAGAAAAACTATCCAGCTTTTCTAAACAATTATTATAAATTTGTTTAATATTAGCTAAATATTTTTTAATAATTATGTAATAAAACATATTTTTATCAATTAAATGTTCACCGCTTTGTTCATCAAGTGTTAATTGATGCATATTATTTAATAATTCATTAGGCAAATATTTTCTTAAATTTTTTAACTGACCTTTAACAAACAATTCAAGCTCAATTGAATTGGTTATTTTAGTGTCAATTTTTACTTTATCACCATAAATTGAAGTTTTGCCATCTAAAAATTGGTATTTTTTATAGTCTTCAAAATATTTTTGTTGTTGTTCTAAAAAGCGATTTTTATCAAAAATATTACGAATAATTTGGTCAGCATATTCCTTACGATTTAATTGTTTTTTAATTACATCAGTATTTATTTTTCCATAAACAAATTTAGTATTTTTGTATTGTTCATTTAGTTGATATTCAACTCTTGATTTAGTTACTTCTTGATGATTTGAATAAATAAAATATGAGTTAGCAATTGAATTTTCATCAAAGTTAATTTTTTCCATAGGGATAGGCACACGACGAATTCGACCAATAGTTTGAATTGATAAAACTTTTGATGCAACATTCCTTAATTGCACAAGCATACAAGCTCTTGGGATGTTTCAACCAGTTGCTGGTCCTATTTTAAATAAAATTACATCGTAATTTGAACCATTACGTGATATTTCTTTAAGCGACACTTTAGAATCGCTATCAATTAATTTATTGGAAGTAATTTTGTCGTTTGAGAAATATTTAATTCAACTTAAGTTGTGTTTTTCAAGTATCTTAATTAAATCATTAATATAATTTTGAAATTCTTCACTTTGTTCTTTCTTTTCACTGTTAACTTGAATAAGCATTGCTGGACGCACATTTAGTGCTTCTTTAATGTTTTGAGCATATTTAAGTTTTACTTCTCTAAATTTTTCACAAGCTATTTCAAGAATTTGAATATCATCAATTTTATCAATATCTATATCATTAATTGATTCATTGAAAACTAGATTGTTTTTAATTAATTTAATATTGTCATTTTCAAATTCTTTTTCATCAATAGAAACTAGATTTTGATTATTGTCAGGAGTAGCAGTCATTTTAACAATGTAGCTTGCAACATTACTTACTTTTGTTTCAAATTTTTCAACATTTGCATCTTTTTTAATTTTTGATTCATTTGAGCCATAATGTGCTTCATCTCTAATGTATATTAAGCGGTAATTTTCGTTTTTTATTTGGTCTAAAAAAGCATCAAATATTCCATGTTCAGTTAAAATTCTATTTTTACCAAATGATGATTTACCAAATATAAATACATTATCAACATCAGCATGTAATTGTGGATCATAATCTCTTTTATTTTGAGTTGCACTTGAACTAGGCGAATCTACTCTTATAACTTGATAATTCGCTTGCAAATCATGTTTATAATCAAGTAAGTTTTGTGCCATCTGATAAGGCAAATCTGCTGATGAAAGAGTAGCAATAATAAAAACTAATTTATGTGGTGAGCCATCATTGCGGTTATTTTCAATCATTCGATGAATAAAATTAGCCATCATAAAGGTTTTACCACTACCAGTAGGCGCTTTAAAATAAACAACTTTTTTGTCTTGGTCTTCATCACTATTTAGAAAATCATTATAACGCTTGATTAATTCACTAACAGCTTGTTCTTGAGTATTTGATAAAATCATTATTCTCCTTTTTTAACTGGTTTAAGCGCTGTTAAAGATACAAGAATATTTTGTTCATCAATATTATTTTCATTAATTTCTTTAATATTAAAATCTTTTAGCATCTGTAAATAAGTTTTTTTAATTAAATCATTTTGCTTACTTGTGATTGATGTGTCAAAATACTGAGTTTTAAATACATTTAGATTGGCTTTAAAAGGTTGATTTTTAATACTTCAATCAAATTTTTCGCCTTTTGTGCCTATTCCATTGTTGATTCGGTAAATTCTTTCATAACAAATATTTGTACCAATGTTGTTTTCATCATTAGTTATAATTGTAAAACTTCTATTTCCGCCATCTTCACGGTTAAGTTCTAAAACAGCATGTGCTGTAGTGCCAGAGCCAGCAAAAAAGTCTAAAATGCGAGCATTTTTGTTATCGCAAACCATATTAATTAAATATTTAAGTAAGTTTTGTGGTTTGGGAAAATCAAAAGCATTTTTATTACCTAGTATATTGGTAATTTCTGTTCCACCTTCGTGTGAGTAAATATTATCAATAATATTTTCATAATCAATAATATTTTCATAAGGTTGACCGGCTTCAATTTTTTCTATTTTGAGTGTTTTGGGGTTGAATTTGACAAATTGATATTGTTTTCTTTTAGCAACTCAGTAGCCTTCAGTATTTTTTTCACATTCAATAAAACCTAACTCATCACCTTTTTTATAGGCTTTATAACCTCAAGTATAACAGGCTGAACGAGGTTTGATAATATTGGAATATAACTTAAATAACGAACCATCTGGTGCCTTAATTTCATAGTCTAGTGTTGGTGAATATTTAAAACTACCTGTTGATGAAGGACGGTGTAAATCTGTCAGTTTATAATATCCTCTTTGTTCAAAATATTCATCTTTAAATTTGTAACGTAATTTGTCTAATTTTTCGGCATCATGTTTAATGTAGTTAAATATTTTATTATTAATATTTTTGGCATAAAGCAATATATATTCAGTGTTTTTGACAATTTTATAATTAAATGTTGTGTTGCCGCCAGGACCTCTTTTTTTAATCCATGCTAAATTAGCTACAAAGTTTTCTTCGCCAAAAATTTCGTCCATTAAGACTTTTAGATAAGCTTGTTCATTGTCATCAATTGAAACAAAGATAACGCCATCATCTTTTAATAGCGAGCGAGCCATTTTTAGTCGCTCATTCATCATATTTAGTCAGCCATTGCGACTAAATTTATCGCGATAAATAAATTTAGATGCTTTTATATCATCTTTTTCACTATAAAATTGATTGCCTTCTTTACTTGATTTATCTGTATTGTATGGAGGGTCAATATAGATAATATCGTAGTTAGCGCTTAGCGCCCCGCTCTCTCTCTCTCTCTCTCTCTCTCTCTAGAACTATTAAATTCTTAAGAACATCATAGTTTTCACCAATGATTAAATTATTGTTTTGTTCTTTTAAATAATCATTAACAAAAGACATTTTTTTGTCTTTTGTTAATAAAGCAACTTGTGTTGCGTCAACACTAGGCGCTGCATCAAAAGTAAAGCCAATTTTAACTTTTTGGATTAAAAGTTGAAATATATTATCCAAATTTTCTTCCTTGGCATTTTCTAAAATTTCAATAATTAAGTTTTTTTGATCTGTATTTAGCAAGCTTTTTGACATATTTTCTATGTCTTTTTTGTATTCTTCTAAGCTTTTTAAACTCTTAGTCATATTTCCTCCATATAATAATTATTTTTTAATAATTATATTTAATAATTTATATGGTTAAATAAAGTATCTCTATAAATTTTAGTTATATTCATTACTAAATTAAAATGCACAAAGTAATAAATATATGTGCTTTTTAGATGTTTTTTGCTATAGAATAAGGACATTAAATAAATGCATATTATTTATAATGATATGAATTATAAGAATGAAACAAAAAATCAATTTTACAAATTCTTAAGGTAAATTTTTTCTGATTTTTATTTTAGTGTTATATTTTGTTTATGAAAAAAATAAGATTTTTGTTGCCAACATTATATTCTTTTGTTTTATTTTCAGTTTCTTGTGTTAAGCAGGAAGCTGAAAATAAAACAAAAGATAAGCAAAATGATTCCCTCATAATTAGTAATGTTTTAAAAGAAACAGATACAATAAAAACAGGCAATAGTGCAGAAGCAAAAAAACCTGCGCAACAAGAAAAAAAGAAAGAACAAAGTCAATCAATAGATAATCAAGAACAGTCGAGTTCTCAAAATTCAGATTTAAATCCTTTTAATGATTTAAACTCTATTGAGAAAAACATAACAATTTCAATTTCTTCTTATAAGAATAAAGATGCAAATAGTTCTTGAGCAGTGCTTAAAAATAATATAAGTGAATTAATTCCTTTATTAGGTTTAAATCAGGACATTAAGTCAAAATATAGCATCAGATATGCTGCTAATAATAATCCAGATGTTGATAATAATGCCGGGACAATTAAAAATATTAGCGTTAAATTTTCACATAATAACCAAAGCAGCGTATTGTATTTTAATTTAAATGGCTTTTATTTACAAAATAAAAGCTTGCCAAAAAATAATAAAAATAATCATAAATTAAGTAAAATTAACTACCCAAGTCAGAAAAGTGAATCTTTTGAAGAGAGAAAACTTGATAATAACAAAATCCAAGAAATGATTTTAAGTACCAAAAATACGACTCCCAACTTTTATTCGCACATTGATTATCAAATTACAAATGTTAACAAACCTTTAAATTCTGTGTCAAAAACTGACAATAAAATAAAACTTGAACTTCTTGATAAAAATCAAAAACCTGTATCTGGTGTAAAATGATTTTTGCGAACTTATTATCCACAAGACGCAGTTTATAGTGCTGGTCAAGGGCTTGAAGATGCATTAGTTAAGTTAGATGAAGACGGAACAGTAACTGCAAAAGAGCATACTGGAGAAAATAAATCTGCAGAAATATGAGCTGAATATAAAGGTTATTTATTTCGTAGAGACATTATGATATTAAATAAAACCCACTCAGATTATGATGTTCAAGAAGAAGAGGCAAGAGAAAAAGCTATTGAAGTTGCTAAGGATTGACACAATTTATCAAACTATCAAAAAGCTCTTAAAGCATATGATTGAATAACTAAAAATATTGCTTATCAAGAGAGAGGACCTAGAGTTGATCAAACTGCGTATTCAGCAATCATAGAAAAAAGAACAGTATGTACGGGTTACACATTAGCATTTAAAATGTTTATGGATATTCTTGGGGTTCCTTGCTCAACTATCCAAGGCAATGTAAGAGATCCAAATTTCGCAGATGATAAGCATATTTGAAACTTAGTTGAACTTGATGATGGTTGATATCATGTGGATGCGACTTGAGGCATTGACAGAAATAAATTGGGCAATAATAACTACTATTACTTTTTAATAGGTAATGATGACATTAGTCTAAATAGAGATTTTATTAAACCTAGTGAAAAAATTATGGGTAAAAAATATCTTTTTTCAAAAATAGATAATTATATTAGTGACCTTAAACAAGCACAAAAAGTAATTGAAATAGCTAAATTAGAAAGACCGGATGATGAGGGGATAGTTCTACAAACCGACTTAAAATTTAACGATTCTAGAAAACTTACCGACCTTGTGTCTAAAAGCATTGATGAACAAGGATATTTAAAAGGCGGCCCATATATAAATGAATATATGAACATGAGAAAGTATTCATATTTATCTTTAGATAAAATTTCAGCTAAAAATAAAACAAATATTGATTTAATGCTATCTGCGGAGCCAAACGGTAAGTTTATTAAAATTGATAACTTAGACAACATTGAATTATCTATTGAAAATATTGATGTAAAAGGTGCTTTTATTAAAGATGTAGTAAAAAAAGACTCTTCATATTTTGTTAGTTTAATTAATTTTGATAATACAGGGGATTGCATAGTAGCAATTAGAGTTTTTAAAGATGGCTACAAATTTAAATTAAATCAAGACAAGTTCAAATTTGTTGTCCAAAAACACAGTAAACCAGAAGCATATTTAGAAACATATAATAGTGATTCAGGTATACTGAAGGGCATTGACAATTCAATGCAGTATCGCATTTTTGGTACTGAGTGAAAAGATGTAAACTCAAACGAAATTTTGTTAAAAGGCATTGGAACCAAACAAATCTTAGTTAGAAGAAAAGCAACTGCTGATAAAGAAGCTTCTGATATTCAATTCATTTATCCTAAAAAGCAAAAAGATATTAATTTTATTGTTAAAGCTTACAATAATGAAATTATTGGAGTTGACCAAACTATGCAATATCGTCTTAAAGATTCTAACGATTGGATTAACATAAATACTTTAAGATTAAAAAATCTTTCAGATGGCATTTATGAAATTAGAGTTAAGCCCCAAATAAATGTTTTAGCTTCTGATTATCAAGAAGTAAAAATATCACGCAATTAGTAGTTACTAAACACATATGTCAAATTTTGATTTATGTGCGAAGACGATAAACTCAAGTGCAACATATGCACTTGGTTTTTTGTTTTATAATCAAAATTAAATAACTTATTTTTTGTAAAATGCTCTGATAATAAATATAAAAAAAGCGTTTTTAAAAACACTTTAATAATTTTTTATTTTTGACCATTTCCAAGGTCAGCCTCTTGGTGTAGGTTTATTTTTATGAATTATAACTATTGATGATGATTCATTATTTATGTCATCAAAATATTCAAAAGATTTTAAATTTTCTTTTTCTAAAGTAAATTTCTCTTTAAATTTATCAATTTCAGTTTTATAATTTTTCCCTTTAGGTAATAAAAATATTCCGCCATTTTTAAGATGATGATTAGAAATTAAGTAAATCATAACAACAGAACCTAAGGCTCTCGCTGTTACTATGTCAAAATTATCTTTGTAATTTAGAACATTTTCTGATCTGTCATTAATAATTGTTATATTTAAGTTAAGTTCAGCTTTTACTTTTTCTAAAAATTGACATCTTTTTGTTATGCTTTCAATAATAACTAGTTCAAAAGAGTTATCTAGAGCAATCAACAGAGGCACCGTTGGAAAACCTGCGCCAGAGCCAATATCAAGTATTTTTTTTCCAGAAAAGTCTATAAAATAGTTATCTTGGGCTTTTGAGAAAAATAATAATGAGGCCATAATTCCTTGATTAAAAATTTCATCAATAGATTTAAAACCTGTTATGTTGCTCACCAAATTTTGTTCATGTATAAGTTCTGCATATCTTTTCAATTTAGGGAATTGATTTTTGAATTTATTAAGTAATGAATCTTTATTTTGTGTTGATTTGCTTAATTTCATTTGTGAATTTATCATATAATTTTGAAATAGATGTTCCCTTTATAGAACAATTAATAATATTACCTAAGAAATAATCTAAACTTACTACTTCTAATTTTTTGAAGTTTTTTGCCAAATCATAGTTATCAATTGAATCAGTAATAATAACTTTTTCAATTGCTGGATTTTGTTCAAACATTTCAAAACCTTTTGAAAAAATTCCATGAGAAGCAGCAATAACAATTTTTTTAGCACCATTAGCTTTTAAGGTTTCTGCCGCTTTTATTATTGTTCCGCCTGTATCAATAATATCATCAATAATAACTGCGTTTTGATCTTTAACTTCACCAATTAGTCCCATGACTTCAGTTTTGTTTGTGCCAACTCTACGTTTATCAATAATGCTAATTTTAATATCGTTTGATAATAATTCTGCTAATGCTCTAGCTCTAACAGTGCCACCATGATCTGGTGAAACAACAATAAATTCTTCATGGCTTTCTTTTATAGCTTTAGCTAATGTAAATTGAGCTCGGATATCGTCAATTGGTATATCAAAGAAACCTTGAATAGCTGCATTATGTAAATCAACAGCTATTATTTTTGATGCTCCAGCTGTTTGAAGAAAATCAGCAACTAATTTTGCTCCAATTGGTTGACGACCACTAGCTTTTCTATCTTGTCTAGCATAACCATAATAGGTTAAAGCCACATTAATTGATTTTGCACTTGCCCTTTTCAATGAATCAATAAATAAATAAAGTTCCATTAAGTTATTATTTACTGGTCTTGAAGTGCTGGCAATAATATAAACATCTTTGCCCCTAACTGCTTCATCACTAACTGGCATGATTTCTCCATCAGCAAATTTAGTAACTGTTAAATTTGTTAATGGCAAATCTATAATTTTTGATATTTTTTGTGCTAATCTTTGGCAATTTGGCATGCCAAACAATAATGCATTGTTATTTTTCATAAAGCTCCTTAAAACATTTTCTTATTCATTTATATTATAGTACTTTTGCAATTTTATATTTTCTCCAAATTCTTATTTTAAAGGTATTTTTAACTATTCTTTAATTAAAAGTACATATGCCAAATTAAAGCATATGTACATTATTTTTTATTATTTATTCAATGTCCAAAATAATTGTGATTTCATTATTTTTATCTATTTTAACTAAAGCTCTCGATTCATCAATTTTTATATCTTCTCTCTGAGAATCTGCTTGAGTATCTATTGTTTGTGAGTTATAAATATCATTTGCAATAAAGGGTAAAATGCTTGCATCAGTTTTGTAGTCGTTGGAAATTATAATTTCTTCAGTTTTGTCCATTATTTCAAGCTGGGTTGTAGGAATATCAAGTGTTTGAGATAATAAATCACTATTGTTAATTTCTTTATAAGTATCAACTAGATCTAAAATTTCTTGCTTTTTAGCCTCTCATGTTATTCTATCAAGACAGTACAACACATATTTCTTACTACGAACAAATTTACATAAATCTTTAAGTTCAATATATTTTTCTGGATTATTTTTATATAAATAGTCATCAACAATTATGCATAAAACAGGAGAATTATTGCGCATTAGCACATAGTCAATATTTATAGTTCCAATAGATTGGTTTTCTTTTAAATAAAGGTGTGGCTTATTAACAATATGAGTTTTAATTGCATTTTCAATTTCTTCTCTTAAGTCTGTTTTATTGATGTTTTCGTTAATTTTTTCTTCTTTATCAATGCTTAAAAATTCTTGTTTTTCTTTATTGCTTAGCTCTAAAAATTGTAATCATTTTTTGAAAATAATTGCATCCTCATTACCTGATAAAATTGTTAAATCATCAGCTTTTAAGCTTTTAATAACAATCATTTTGTCTTTAGCTCTTGAAATAGCAACATTAAGTGCATTCATACCGCCTGGACGGCCAACATAAGTTGAATGAATAGCAACATTGTAATCATAAGCTACTGATACAATAACTAAATCAGCTTCGTCACCTTGAATATTTTCTATATTTCTGAGTAATAGATTTCCATTTTCTATTGCTTTTTCTAACTCTGGTTCACTTTTAAAAATCAATTTAGTTATATAATCTTGTTGCTTTGCGTTAAAACAAAGAAGAATAATTTTGTTATATTTCTTTAGATTTTTATTACATAAATCTATAGCAAATTTAGCCTCAGTTGCATTTTGGCTATTTTCTCAAATTCCATTAACTTCATAAACCTCAATAGGATTAAAATTAGGTTCTGTATTTGCTGAGTCAATAACATCAAGTGTGCTATTGTAATAATACTTACTGCTAAAAGTCATTAATGATGCATAGTTTGAACGATAATTTTTGTCTAATAAAACATTATAAACACCTAAGCTTTTAGCAAAATCTAATAATGAATCTACCTTACCATAAATTGATTCTTCATCAGTTACTCTAACTCCAAATCAATTACTTGGCTTCATTTGTTGATCATCGCCGGCAAGAATTTTAATTTTTGAAAGATATAATACTGGCAAGCCTTTTTCAAGAAAAATCTGACTAGATTCATCAAGTATAGAATAGTCAAATTCAGCTTTTTTTCAGGCAGATAAGTCAGCTTCAGGTGTAACAATTATTATCGGAAAAATCTTTTTTATTATATCTGCAAAACGCTTCATGAATTTGTATGGTTCCAAAGTAGCTAATCTTACTGACGCAGCGAATTCTGTATATTCAGCTTTTTCTTCAACATCAAATTGATTAATTTTGTTTATTATATTTTTAGTAATGAACTTTTTAAGTTCGATTTCATCGCTTATTTCACTATCACTTTTTGGTAATATTGAGATCAAATCATGTATGTATTGATAATCATTGTCTGTTAAATTGTTTAACGTAGGTAAAATTTTATTAAGGTCACCTTGGTAATGTTTAAAATCTTTAAACAATTCAAATGCAATTTTTTTAATTTTTCAATTAAGTGGTTTATGGATTTTAAAACGCATGTTATTAATTTTTAACATGTATTTTTTTAATTCTGCTGAATGTTCAAAATTGAATGTTTTTGGATATTTAATATTTCTCGGTAATGAAATAAGTTTTTTTCAAAATTCTAGTGTAAAACTTTCTCATGTTGAACTTATTTGAGCTATTACTTTTGAAGCTGTTTTAAAGCGATCGTCGGCACAAAATGTATCAATTTTATTAATAAAATTTAGTTCACTACCGCT
The DNA here is from genome assembly GCF_016925555.1 of Mycoplasma tauri. Taxonomy (GTDB): domain Bacteria; phylum Bacillota_I; class Bacilli_A; order Mycoplasmatales; family Metamycoplasmataceae; genus Mycoplasmopsis; species Mycoplasmopsis tauri. The sequence goes on from NZ_CP070479.1 coordinate 196,763, forward strand.
TATAACTCTTAATGGTTTAAGTTTTTCTTGTTCATCGAAATTTTCAAGGTATGATAAATATTCTTTAATTGGTAAATAAAATGATTTTTTATTCATATTTTTAGAATTAAGCATGAATAAACAAAACATTTTTAACATGCCCATCCTATTTCTAATTACTTCTAATGCTGCCTTTTTCTGACTGCAAACAAGAGAATTTTTTCCATAAACAAGCAGATTAGTTAAAATGTTAACAATTGTTTGGCTTTTACCTGTTCCGGGAGGCCCTCAAATTATTGTATTTTGATTTAGTGAACTAGCAATTGCTTTATCTTGTGAAAAATTAGTAGGGGTTATTTTAAATATACTAGTTTTTGGATTGAATAATGTTTCTTTTATCCTGTTTTTATAGATATTTTTGTTAAATTCCACTTCAATTATTTTGTTTAATTCATTGTTGTTGATGATTTCAAGCATTCTATTTCTAACATAACCGCCAGATGGTTGAAATAACCCCAATACTGCCCCGCCAGAAAATTCTAATGATTCATTTTTTATTTCTTCTGCATCTTTATTTAAGAATGGAGAATTTAAATTAATATCTAGTTGATAGATTTGTCCTCACACATCATGTGCATGTTTAACTAGTTGTTTAATTGTTCAATCGCCATAATTTTCATCTATTTCTAGATCAAAACCAGCATTATTTAGTAAAAAAAGTAATTTTTCATTGGGTTTAATGTCACCATTTGAAATTAAATATGGACTAGCATTTCTTATTTCAATATAAACTTCTTTAAAAAATAAAGGAGCATAAATAGCTTTATCTCCAATATTGACGTGAACAAATAAAAAACCTAAGTGCATTGGTCAAATGTTGGTTTCAGTATTGATTTCATTTGCTTTATTTAAGAACAACTTTCATTTTAGAGATTGCCGTTGAAAATTTGCCTTAATTTCACTTATTATTTTTTCTTTTGTTTCTGCAAAATTTTTCTTCAATTGACTATCTCTATTGGTAGTTATTTCAAAATTATTTTCAGCTAATAATTTAACTAATTCATCATATTCATAAATGTTTTCGAGTTTTGAACATAAGTTAATTAAGTTAAGTTCAAGAATCGGTATATCAAAATTTTTATTTGAATATATTGTGTTAAAAGCTTCTTTTCCAAATAATGAGTAAAAATCAAAACTATATTTATTATTTACTCTAGTAAAAGCAGCATAATCAGTAGGACTTACATCAAGAAGATTGTTTAAAATTGTTTGGTATTGCTTATTTTTGTTACTCTTGATATCCATAATTAGCCCCCTTTATAAATTAGAATTTAGTATTAAATATTATAAATAGTTTTTTATATCCAAAATTAAAATTGTCATCTTCTTTGAATTTAAATAAAATTAAGTTAATAAAAATAATGACATGAAATATGTCATATTATGAAATTTTTATTTTAAATAAACTTTAAATTGCAAAAAATACTATTTTATAGGCTTATAAGTTACTGATATTTTTTAAGTTGTTCGCCATATTTATATATTCTATTTTCATATTCTTTTGTTGAAAAATGTATTTTTTCTTGACAATGAACCCATAATACAATTAGATAGTTAACTAAAATTTTGTGTCTCAAGAGATGTAGCTCATTGTGTCATCCGTAAGAATCTAGGAATAATTTTTCTTGATCTTTGTTTAAGTCAGCGCTTTCAATAAAATATGCTAAATCAAAATGAATATCACCCATTGATGCATACTCTCAATCGCAAAAGAAAATTTTGTCATTGTTATCAACAATTATGTTTCTTACTCATAAATCGTTATGTAAAGGAATTGATTTATCCATTTTACTTAGGGTAGTATTAACATTACGATAGAAATCATTAAGAACAGGAATATTAATGTTTTTTTGACTTAGTATTTTGCGATATTCTTTTACTCTTGCAGCATGATTTGAAGCCGGAAAATGTAGTTTAGAATCATGAGTTTTTTTTATCAATTTAGCTATTTTACAAATGTTTTCATCATTTAAGATAGGTTCTGAACCATTGATAAATTCTCATTTGCACATTTCTTTTTCATTAGATAATAATTTAGGAACGAAATCTAATTTTTCTAAAATTTGATAATCAATTTTATGATTAAATTTTTTGTAAATTTTTTCTTGTACAAATATATTGCCTTCTCTATATGAAATATTAGTCATGCCAGTATTGATTATTTCTTTATTGTTCATTTGCTACCTTCTATATAATAAACGTGCTAATTATAATATTTTTTGGTAATATTTAATAGTTAAATAATTAGGTAAAAATATGAGCATGGATAAAAATAAAATTAGAAATTTTTCAATAATAGCCCACATAGACCATGGAAAAAGTACTCTAGCTGATAGAATACTTGAATTGACTAACACTGTTAGTAAACATGATATGGATAATCAGATTCTTGATGAAATGGAACTTGAAAGAGAACGTGGCATTACTATAAAACTAAATGCAGTTCAAATTAAGTACAAAGACTATGTTTTTCATCTAATTGACACGCCAGGGCATGTTGACTTTACATATGAGGTTTCTAGATCACTAGCTGCAACAGAAGGGGCATTATTACTTGTTGATGCCACTCAAGGCATCGAAGCTCAAACACTTGCTAATGTTTATCTTGCCTTAGAAAATAATCTTAGCATTATTCCAATTATCAACAAAGTTGATTTGCCATCTGCTAATATCGAAAGAACAAAAGAAGAAATTGAAAATGTAATAGGACTCCCTTGTGATGATGCTATTTGCATTAGTGCTAAAACAGGACTTAATTGTGAACAAGTTTTAGATGCTATTGTTAAGTATGTTCCTGCTCCCGTTAATGCCGATAATAACAAACCGCTTAAAGCTTTAATTTTTGACTCTTATTTTGATGAATATCGTGGCGTTATAATGCTTATCAGAATTTTTGAAGGCGTACTTAAAGTTGGTGATGATTTTAAATTTATGTCCAACAATGCTGAATATCATGTTATTGAACTAGGAACTAGAAGTCCTAAAGAAACAAAGAAGGATTATCTTGAAGCTGGTGAAGTTGGTTATGCAGCTGCTACAATTAGGGATGCTAAAGAAGTTCATGTTGGTGATACTATCACACTAGTTAATAATCCTGCATCTGAGGCACTGCCAGGTTATAAGAAGAAAAAACCAGTTTTATTTACTGGATTTTATCCTGTAGATACTCGTGATTATGCTGAGCTTAAAAAGAGTTTAGATAAAATCTCTTTAAGTGATAGTTCTCTTTCATGAGAACAAGAAACATCTAAAGCGCTTGGTTTTGGATTTCGTGTAGGTTTTCTTGGAATGCTTCATATGGAAATTATTCAAGAAAGACTAAATAGAGAATACAAAGTTGGGATCATAGCTACTAGCCCTAGTGTTGAGTACAAAATTGTAAAAACAAATGGCGAAATTGAAATGGTATCAAATCCATCTTTAATGCCTGATAGAACATACATTGATCACATTGAAGAACCATATATAGAAGCCACTATTATTTTACCTAATGAATACATTGGTAACATAATGGACTTATGCCAAAATAAAAGAGGAATTTATCAAAGCCTTGATTATATTGATGAAACCAGAAGCAAACTTGTTTATCAAATGCCATTAGGTGAAATTGTGTTTGATTTCTTCGATAGAATGAAGAGTTTAAGCAAGGGTTATGCTTCATTTGAATATGACTTAATTGGCTATAGAACAAGCGATTTGGTAAAAGTTGATATACTTTTAAATGGTGATAAAATTGATGCATTTTCAATAATTACTCACCGTGATTCTGCTTATGAAAAATCAAGAGATTTAACTAAAAGATTAAAAGAAGCCATTCCTAGACAAAACTTTGAAGTTCCCGTTCAAGCTACAATAGGTGGTAAAATTATAGCTCGTGAAACTATTAAAGCTTATAGAAAAGATGTTACTTCACGCCTTCATGCTTCTGATTTAAGTAGATATAAAAAATTATTAGATAAACAAAAAGCTGGTAAGAAAAAAATGAAAATGTTAGGTACTGTTGAAGTCCCACAGGAAGCATTTTTAAATATTTTGAAAACCAATATTGAAAAGTAATATTATAAATTGGATTAGTTAAAAGCTAATCTATTTTTAATTTATGAATAAAAAAACCTTTAGGATTATTCCTAAAGGTAATTATTTTTTGTCAAAAATGACAATGATAAATAGAGGTATTATTTAGAAGCTTGTTCATTAACAAACTTGTCTAAACGTGAAGATTTTCTTGCACCCTTATTTGGGTGGAATGTACCTTTTTGAACTGCTGTAGCAATAATTGAGTGAGCTTCAGCAACTAATTTAGACGCTTCAGCACTTTTAGCTAAAACAGCTTCACGAGCAACTCTAATAGCTTTTTTAACACGTGTTTTCATAGCGTTGTTTCTTAGTCTAAATTCTTCTTGTTTAGCAATACTTTTAATTTTTGACTTAATGTTTGCCATAGTATACCTCCCTTTTTATTAATATAAAAATCGTTTTTAATTATACATAAAAATTAATAATATTTAGTATTATTTTTATATGTCAAAAGTATTAGAAATTAAAATAGAAATTCCTAAGAATTCAAACATTAAGTATGAATATGATCGTGCAGATGGTCAAATTCATGTTGATAGAATTCTTAGAGGAGATTTTAGATATCCATGTAATTATGGTTTCATTCCAAATGCATTGGATTGAGATGGTGATGAACTAGATGTTCTTCTTTACAGTTCTGAAACATTTATGCCAGGATGTATTGTTAATGCAAGAATTATTGGTGCAATGAAAATGATTGATTCAGGCGAAACAGACACAAAATTAATAGCTGTTCATGATGATGACTATCGTCTTGATGCAATTAATGAATTGAAAGATTTACCAGAACCATTTTTAATTGATATTCAAACATTTTTCAATAATTATAAAAATTGAAAAAAACCAGGTATTACAAAAGTTATGGGTCTTGAAGATGCAGCATGAGCTCTTGAAGAAGTTAAAGAATGTCAAGATTTAATGGATAAATATGGCAAAGTGCCTAAAAAAGAATTTGTTGCTAAAATGATGAAAGAACATCCAGAAAAATACACCGTTTAATTTATTTTTTAACATAAAGCATTTTTGCAAAACTATTTATAAAATTAATTTAAATTTTAAATAGCACCAAAAGTGCTTTTTTATAATATTTTTTGTTAAAAAAAACAATCCTTTTTTTAAACTTGTACTTATTTTTGAATACTGTTAAATACCAATATGATATCTTTTCCATCTAGTTAATTTTTATGTCTTATATTGTGTACACTTAAAATAGTGCAAATTTGGAGAAATAATGAAAAAGATAAATATTTTAACAACAATTAGTTTACTTAGTACAACCAGTCTTATAGTTTTATCATCACAATGCAAAGCTAGTGATACTAAGGAAAAACAACAAAAAGTGGATGATGAAACAAATAGTGTTTCAAATTCAGAAGATGAAATCACTCTTAAACCTAGTGTTGAAGAAAAACTATCAGATAATGATAAGTCACAAAGTAATGTACAAGATACAACAAACAAAGAAATTACAAATGATAAAATTAAGCTACCTAAAGGTGCATATTATTCAACCCAAGGCGAAGATAACAAATACTATCAAGCTCTTGATGGTTTAAACGGAATCGAGCTATACAAAAAACTTCATGATATTCAAAATAAAAAAGCTGAAAATGTCAATAATTATGATTATTTATATCGTTCAATATATAAGGATGCTTTTAAAGATCAATACTATGAAAAAGATAATTCTGTTTTAGATATTTATTCAGAAAATCCAAGTGGTAGTGATCCATATAATTTCAATTTTAATAATTATCATGGCAGAAATGGTAAACCTATTAGAGGAAAAACAGAAGGTCAAGAAGGGTATCGTTTTAACAGAGAACATATTATCCCAAAATCTTATTTTGAAGGTTATGAACCTATGCACAATGATGCACATCATGTGTGACCTACAGATCAAATAGTGAATGAAAAGAGAGGGAATTCGCCACATTTCATAGTTGATAATCCTAACATTACAAGCTTAAATGGAACTAAAATAATTAGTGAAAAAAGAAGAAATAAAAAGAATAGAGAATATGATTTTGCAATATATACAGAGCCTATTGATGAATTCAAAGGTGATATAGCTAGAGTATATTTCTATTTTGCAATCACATATGTTGGAGAAAATAATTGATTAAAAGGGCCTGGCAAAGAAGTTTTTAGTTGAAATTCAGGCAAAATTTTAAAGAATAATTATTTTGATGTTTATAAACAATGATCTGATAAAGATAAAATTGATGCTTTTGATATTGTTAGAAATAATGAAATAGCAAAACATCAAGTAGTAAGAAATCCTTTTAGTGATTATCCTGAATTAATAGATTTAATACTTAATCCTCAAGGAAGAGTATTTAAAAATAAAGGTGTATTAAAAATAGATCTTGATAAATATTTTAAGCAATAAATTAATATGATTTCAATAAGCTTCTTGTTTTAAAATAAATGATTCGCACAATGGTTTAACTTGTAAAAATATAGTTTTAGTATTTTATGATATCTTTTCCATGTAATTAATTTTACGTCTTATATTGTGTACACTTAAAATAGTGCAAATTTGGAGAAATAATGAAAAAGATAAATATTTTAACAACAATTAGTTTACTTAGTACAACCAGTCTTATAGTTTTATCATCACAATGCAAAGCTAGTTATACTAAGGAAAAACAACAAAAAGTGGACGATGAAACAAATAATGATAAGTCACAAAGTAATGTGCAAAACACAAAAAATGAAGAAATAATCACAAGCACTGAAATCAAGCTACCTAAAGGTGCATATTATTCAACCCAAGGTGAAGATAATAAATACTATCAAGCTCTTGAAGGCTTAAGTGGAATTGAGTTGTATAACAAATTACATCAAATACAAAGAGCAAACAGCGAAAACATACCTGATTATAATAGTTTGATGAACACATACAAAGATGCTTTTAAAGATCTATACTATGAAAAAGATAATTCTGTTCTAGATATTTATTCAGAAAATCCAAGTGGTAAAGATCCATATACATATAGAAGTTTTTCAAGATTTGGAAGCAGTGCAAGAAATGAAGGACAAGGATTTAATAGGGAACATATTGTAGTTCAGTCTTGATTCAGTAAATCCAGCCCAATGCGTAATGATGCTCATCATGTTTGACCAACAGATATAAAAGTTAATAATCTTCGTGATAGATTAATACATTCTAATGTTCCAAAACCATCTAAAACTTCTCAAAATGGTACAAAAATTGATTCTAATCATGCTGAAGTTATTGATGAGTTTAAAGGTGATGTAGCACGTGCTTACTTCTATTTTGCAGCAACATATATAGGAACTAAAAATTGACTCAAAAAAGAAGGGGCACAAGCTTTTGATTTTAGTAAAGGTGCTTTAAAAAATCAATATTTCAAAGTATTTAAACAATGATCTGATGAAGATAAAATTGATGCTTTTGATATTGTTAGAAATAATGAAATAGCAAAACATCAAGTAGTAAGAAATCCTTTTAGTGATTATCCAGAATTAATTGATTTAATACTTGATCCACAAGGAAAAGTATTTAAAAATAGAGGCGTATTAAAAATAAATCTTGATAAATATTTTGAAAAATAACGAATAATTAATGCCATTTTGGCATTTTTTATTTTTAACCTAAAAAAAGCTAAATTATTCATATGATATCTTTTCATATTTTCATTAATGTTTTTGTATAGTTTTACAATTAGAATTAGCATAATAAAAAAGAAAGAAGTTTAAAATGAAGAAATTCTTAAAAACCTTTTGTTTGGCATCTGCTAGTTTTTTAGGTCTAAATAGCTTAATATTATTGTCATCAAAATGTAATGATAAGACAGAAAAATTGCCAGTTACACCAACAGATAATGAAAAGGCAAATCCTAAGAATTCAGAAAATAAAAAAACCACTGATAATGGAGGATTGAAACCAATTTCACCTAATCATTCATCAAGTGTTGAAAAAAATCCTCATGATACAAGGCATGATAATAAACTTGATAAAATTCCAGGCGAAATAGAAGAATTAGAAAAAGAGTCTCAATTTCCTAATGAAAAAAATAACAGCGAAGATCATATAGAAAATCAAAAATTTAATAATGATCATAAAAGCAAGAAAAAAAATAGAAGAAAAAATAGACGTAGAAGAAATAAGAATTCTGGATCTCATTCTAATGATAAACAACACAACAATAACAACCAAAAAAATAAAAAAAGACGTAATAGTAGAAACAAAAAACATAATTCAAATTCTGGTGGAAATTCTGTTTCAAGCATTGAAGATGAAAAAGTTCCAAATATTGTAACCAAAACAGACTTAACTTTACCAGAAGGTGCATATTATTCAAACCAAGGCGAGGATAATAAATATTATCAATCTCTTAATGGTTTGAATGGAATAGCTTTATTTAATAAGCTATTTGAAAATCAACAAAAATATACAAATGGTATAAAAGGTTATGACTATTTGTTTCAAATATACAGTGATGCTTTTAAAGATTTATATTATGAAAAAGATAATTCTGTTTTAGATATTTATTCAGAAAATCCTAAAGGAGAAGATCCATATAACTACAAATTTGACAGAAGAAATGGATCTAGCGGAAAAGGTGAAGGCCGTGGATTTAATAGAGAACATCTTATAGCTCAGTCTTGATTTTCTAAAGCTAATCCAATGAAAAGTGATGCTCATCATGTTTGGCCAACAGATATTCAAGTAAATGGAGATAGGTCAAATTATCCACATTTTATTGTTAGCAATCCTAAAAAAGTTTCTAAGAATGGAACAAAAATTGGTAATTCTAGTGCTGAACCAATTAATGAATTCAAGGGAGATGTTGCCAGAGCTTATTTTTACTTTGCCGCAACATATGTCGGACAAAGTAAGCGAATGAGTTCAAATGGAGAAGCTGTTTTTGATTGAAAATCTGGCAAAGTTTTAAGAAATAAATACTTTGATCTTTATAAACAATGATCAGATAACGACAAGATTGATGCTTTTGATATTATTAGAAATAATGAAATAGCAAAACATCAAGTAGTAAGAAATCCTTTCAGTGATTATCCTGAATTAATAGAATTAATTATTCAACCAGAAAGCGGGAAAGTATTTCATAACAAAGGTGTATTGAGAATAAAAATTGATAAATAATTGATGAAAAAACAAATGTCAATTATGGGCATTTGTTTTTTGTGTTTAATTATTATTATAATGAAACTATAAATAGATTAATGTTTATTAAATTACTGTGTAATTATACAATATATGGCAGTTTTTTTAAGCAAAATATACTAGAACGTTCCATATGAAGACACATTAAATGGAATTGTTATCATTTAGATAAGTCATTAAAATTAATATATATGATTAGTAAACATAATTGTTAAATTAATATGTAATGAGGTCCATTATGAAAACATATAAGAAAATGTCTCTTTTAGTACTTGGTGTTATTAGTGCAACATCTTTGCCTATTTCATTAGCATCATGTAAAAAAGACAATAGTAAACAAATTGAAATTGATAAAAATTTATTAAGTATAAAAATTGATATTCCTGATAAAGAAAAAATGGAAGCATTGGAAATTACTTTTACTAATATTAGTGAAAAAGCAGATGTTAATAATTTGCCAAAAAATCACAAAATTCGTTATACACTTGTTAATTACCCTAAAGATGGCAATTTAGAAGTAACATTTCGTCTAGAAAAAGATGAACTTAAGTCTAAAGAACGTACCATAACTATCACAGGATTTAAATCAGCTATTATTCAACCAGAATCAACAAAACCAGGAAATGAAGGTTCAAAAACTCCTGAGGGGGGGGAACCAGAACATACACCTAATCCATCACAACCAGCACAACCAGGAGAAACAGCAAGACCACAAGATGGACAAAGTGGATCAAATTCATCAGAAACAGAAACTATTACTGAAGAAGAAATCATAAAAAACATTAAAGTTCACTATAAGTTAACTGATACTGATAAAGAAAAAGAAGAAAAGAAGAAAGTTCTTGCTCAAGACGTTAAGCTTGAAGATATGAAATTTGAAGGTGAAACTGAACAATATAAAGCTAAAATTTCAAAAATGACTGCAACTAAAAAAGGTGGAACTGTTAAAATCGAATATGAAATTCTTAAAGACGGTGTATCTGTAAAAACAAAATCGTTCTATATGAATGGCTTTAAAAAGAAAAAACTAGATAAAGATTTAGTTATTTATCCAGTTCAAGAAGCACCACAAAATGATGCTACTGAACCAAGCAATAAATTACCAGAAGCCGGCCAAGGTGATTCAAATTCTAATGCAAATAATGCAGAACAAAAGAAAGAATATAGAGAACCATCATTGTTGCAACCTTCTAGGGACAAAAAATTATTTGTTATAGATGATAATGCAAATAAGCAAAAAATTAGTGAATTATTGGCTAGCAAGGATTCTATTTCTATCATCAGCGGAGAAATAAAAAGTGGTACCAAAAATGGCACTTTAATTGAAGGGCTTACTTTTGTTCAAAGTGTTGACAAAAGCAAAGTTCATACTCATGGAAACAATACACAAAATATAGGTAATAAAGAGTTCACAAAAAACAAAAAAGGTGTTAAGGTTGAGAAAATTGCTGAAAATCAATTTAAATTTATATGAAACTTATATCTTTCTAATGGTAAATTTGATGATGAACAATTTGAACAAATAATTGATTTATCAGAACCTGGATCAACGTCTAATTCAAAAGTAGAACCTGGTGAATCGTCTAATACTACAGATGTAGTTACTCCAACTCAACCTGCGCCTGGGAAACAAGATAGTGAAATATCACCTACACCTCAGCCTGCTCCAGGAACAAGCTCTGAAACATCTCCAGCTGTTACGCCTAAACCAGAAGAAGGGAGCCAAAAACCTCCAACTTCTGGTGGAGATAATATGCCATCTGATGAACCTATGAAACCTGCACCAGAAACTGAAGTAAAAAAATATAAAGTTCAAGAATTATATGAATTATCAAAAGCTCAAAAACTTTTAACTTTAGACCAAAAGGCAGATAAAGAAAGCATTAAAAGTATTTTAGATAAAATAATAGCAAAAACACAAGCACCTGGTTCAGTTATTGTTCTGAAAGGAATTTTACAAACTAAAGCAAGAAAAGGGGAGAAAATTAATGGCTTGACAGCTCATGAAAAAGTTTCTTCTAATAGTAATGAAACTGTTGGCTGAACATGATATAGCAAAAAAGGTGCTCCACTTAGTAACAAAGGTATATTAGTTGAAAAAATTAAAGAAAATCAATATAAATTTTCATGAGTTTTAATTCTTGAAAATGGAGAAAAAGACACAGAGGTTTTCACTCAAACAATTGATTTTTAACAAAGCAACACAGAATCTAACGCATAATCTGGATCTCGAAACTACTCTGCAATTACATAAGGAGAATTACAACCTGAAAAGTCAAATGATCGATCCAATAACTTAAATTCTAATTCTCTTCGCCAGAAAATTCAGAAACAAACACAGATGATTTAATTCTGTCTTAAAGTTAAGTATTGAAAATACAAAACAAATTGAGATTATTTAAATAGTGTTATAGTAAGGCTGTTTTTACTTAGTTTAGAATCTAAGCAAAATTGATTTAAGTAAGGTAACGGGGAAAAATTAAGGTATTTTTTTGATTAAACAAAATATAAACCCAAAGCAAGTGAATTTCCTCCGTATATAACAAAACTTCCATATGGTGTAGAAGTTACACATAAAATAATAAATTTTGAAATTTATAAAGTAAAAAATGAATTAAGAGTTTTATATAAAATACATGGAAAATCAGAATATACTGAAGTGTTTAGCAAGAAATTCACTGAATTGATGTTAGAGATGAAAATTCATCTTCATAAGACTATGAACATAGTCAACTAGTTCTAACAGAATAAAGTTAATAAGATTAAATTCACTCTTTAACTTTTGATAAACATTTACAAAAAAAGTTAACATAGTTAAGTGTTAACTTTTTTTATGTTTGTGTGGTTGTTTTTTATATTCTAACTAGCATTTAATAATATTTTATTGTTTATTATCCTAAATTAATTGTTTGAGTAAACACTTTTTTATCAAATACTGTTTTCCCTTTCTCATCTTGTCCATCAAGTGCTAGAACTCATTTAAATGTGTAGTTTATGTTGTCTTCTGTTTCAACTTTAATTCCTTGTTGTCTATTTTTGAAATTATTAAAACCTATGTTTACTTTATTTTTCCCACCATGAGTATTTGTTTTAGAAAAGGCAGTTTTTAAACCAGAAATTTTGTCTTTACTCTTTGTGCCAATTGCTAATTGACCATCATTTATGTATATAGATCCTTGTTTACTTTTAATGCGATCATCAAGCTGTTGCTTTATTTTATTTTTATCTGCACCAGATTCAAGAATAATTAGATTTTGATTTTGTGAATATTCAAATAATTCAGGAGCTTTATATTTTTTTTCGTTTGTTTCAGATGACTCTGTTGATTTAGGAGGTTCTGGTGTATTTTCTGTTGAAGTTATAACATTAGATGGTTTGTCATTTGGAATTTTGGCAGGCCCTTCAATTTTTTCCTCTGCTTTATTTGGGTTGCTTTCGGATTTTGGATCATCTGTCGGTTTATCTTTTGTTGGTTCACTATCATTTGTATCTTTTTTGGGAGTAACATTTGACCCTGTTGCACTATTAGTTGATTCTGAATTAGACGATTCAGGATAATTTGCAGAACTATCAGACTTTGGGTTTAATGGAGCATCTTTTGATGTAGTTGTTGATTTAGATTGTTCTTGATCAGAGGTGTCTTGTTTTTTGGTATCAATATCATTAATTCCATCTTTTGTATTACTGTTTGTATTATTTGATGGAGAATTTGTTATTTCATTAGAATTATCTTTCATATTTTCTTTTAGCTCAGCAGGAGCATTTTTCTTATTATCACATGATAAAGAAATTAATGGTGCAACGATAGTTGTTGGAGTTACTAACAAGAATAATTTATTGATTTTTTTCATATTGTCCTTTTATAAATATATATTTTGATTTTTATATTGATTTAATAACTTTAAAGCAAGAAATGTGTAATTTATATTATATAAGTAACTACATTTTTTATTAGTATCTTAGCTTAGCGAGTTAAGCTGTTATTTTAAATATTTAATTATTATTTTTTGACAACTCAAGACCTAATTCATCATACTGTGAAATAGAAATTTCACTAGGTGCATTTGTTAGCATATCCTGGCCTTTTGAATTTTTTGGAAATGGTATTACATCTCTAATTGACAATTGGTTAGTAAGTATCATAACTAATCTATCAAGACCAAGTGCCATTCCACAATGTGGTGGAACACCATAGTCAAGGGCATTTAAAAATCAGCCAAATTTTTTCTCTTGTTCCTCTTTAGAAAGTCCAATAATATTAAACATTTTTTCTTGCATTTTTTTGTCATGAATTCTGGCACTACCACCACCAATTTCAAATCCATTAAGCACAAGATCATAAGCTTCAGCTTTCATTTCTCTTATGTCAATTTTGTCTAATTCATCTATTTTATGAGCAAATCTTGTGAATGGATGGTGAGCAGCATCTCATTTTTGTTCTTCTTTATTAAATTCAAACATTGGTCAACTAGTTATTCATGCAAATGCATACTTTTCATCTGAATTATCAGAATATTTAAATTTATTATTTAATTCAACTCTAACAGCCCCAAGTGCTTGAGATGCATTTTCATATTCATTAGCAACAATAAAATATGTTCCACTCTTATTATTGTTTTCTAGAATTATTTTCGCACACTCTTTTGATGCTTTATTAGCAAAATTAGTATTTGTAATTTGACCATTTTCATATACAAAATAAAAAAGAATATTAGCTTTATTTTTAAGAGCTATTTCTTCAAACTCTTTAAAATCTTTTTTAGTAATTAAAGATTCAACAAAAAGTATTCTTTTACTTTTTGCATTAGCAATAATTGAAAATTCAGACTCATTTCAAATGTGATTAATATCAATTATTTTATAACCGAATCTCAAGTCAGGTTTATCGCTTCCATAGTCTCTAATGACATCATTGTATTCAAGACGTTTAAAAGGAGTTTTAATATTAACACCTTTTAACTCCATTATTTTTGTAACTAATTTTTCAATAATTTGTTGGAAATCTTCTACTTCAAGGAATGAAGTTTCAATATCTACCTGAGCAAATTCTGGTTGTCTATCTTTTCTACTATCTTCATCTCTAAAACATCTTGCAATTTGATAATATCTTTCAAAACCAGACAACATTAATAATTGTTTATACAATTGTGGACTTTGTGGCAATGCTCAAAATTGTCCCTTATTTCTTGTGGCAACTAAAAAGTCTCTAGCTCCTTCAGGGGTACTTTTGCCCAACATAGGAGTTTCAATGTCTATGAAATTATTTTCAAACATAAAATTCCTAATTTCATGCATTACTCTGCTTTTAAATTCTATGCTTTTTTGCATAATTGGCCTTCTAAGGTCTAAATAGCGATACTTAAGTCTAATATCTTCTTTTGTATCTATATCATCTCTAATTGAAAAAGGTAATTCGTTAAGAGCCATTGATAGTATTTCATAGTCGTCAACTTTTATCTCAATTTCACCTGTAGGAATTTCTTTATTTGGATTTACTCTTTTAACAACAAAACCATTAATTTTTATCACACTTTCTTTTGTTATATGAATATCCTCATTAAAAACACATTGAACTATACCAGAACGGTCACGCAAATCAATAAAAGTAAGAGGACCAAATCTTCTTTTGTTAGCAACTCAACCATAAAGAGTTACTTTTTCATTTATGTTTTTTATATTTAATGAATTGTTTTGAATATATTTACTTATCATTTTATACACTTTCTTTTTTTGCAGAATACACTTTTTTATAGATGTATTGGAAAATTATTTTTTTAAAAATTTTGTAATAATTTCATCTTTATTATCCATTAGAAGAGAGAATTTATAAATTCATTTTTCATTTGTTAAAAGGTTTTTGATTATAAAGCAATTATCACCTTCTTTTTCATCATCACAGACTAAAAAAGTAGAATTATATTTTTTTGCTTTTTCAAAAAGTTTTTTAGATTTAAATGGTGTTGGAATAAATTCTATATTTGGAATATAGTTTCTTAGTAAAATACATAATGAAAATAGTTTATCTAAATTATTTATGTTGCTTGCTCCAATAAGAACATCAATTTTATTATTTATATCTTTAAATAAATGATTTTTATCATCTAGCATTAAATCTATTAATCTATCAACTCCCATGCCTCATCCTGAAGCATATAAGTCAGGTCCATTTAAATCTTTTACTAAATTAGAGTATCTTCCGCCTCCTATAACAGTTGATTGACTACCAGCATTTTGGCTTAATGAAACAAATTCATAAACTACTTCATCATAGTAATCTAGTCCTCTAACTAAAGAGCTATCTTTTTGATATTTTATTGCGTTTTTATCTAAAATATAAAGCAATTTGTCAAAATATTCTTTACTTTTTTCAGATAAGAAACTATCAATTTTAGGTGCATTTTTAACAAAATCTTTCTGTGAATCAATTTTGTCATCAAGTATTCTTAAAACATTATTATTTAGACGTTCTTGGCTAGTCTCAGTCAATTCATTTTTGTAATCTTGCAAATATTTTTTTAGATTATCTTGATATAAAATTCGAGAATTTAAATCACCTATTGAATTTATTTTTAAAACAAAATCAATGTTTAGTGATTTTAGAATATTTCATGCCATAATAATTAGTTCTGCATCTTGATAAGGATTAAGATCTTGATCTTTAGGCATAATAGTTTCTACACCAGCTTGATAAAATTGTCTTAATCTACCTTTTTGTGGTTGTTCATATCTGAACATCGGGCCAAAATATGCAAATTTTGTTGACTTAATTTCATCATTAGGCACATATCATTTGTTTTCTATTAGTGCCCTTATAAAACCAGCAGTCCCTTCAGGTCTCAAAGCAATATCTCTTTTTCCCTTATCTTTAAATTCATACATTTCTTTTTTAACGATATCACTTTCAGAAACACTTCTACGATATAGTTCAACAGGTTCCATAATTGGAGTTTCAATAATATTGAAACAAAAGTTCTTGATTTGCTTATAAAATTGTTTTTTTATAACTTCTTTGCAATTTGCTAATGATGGTGAATAGTCTTTTGTTCCTTTTATCTTACTTACCATGAATATTCCTTCTTTTAATAATAATTTCATTAATATTTTACAAAATAATAGAAATTAACTTATATTTATATTTTGAATATTATATGGTTGAAGTTATTGTAAAAATTTTTATATATAATTAAAATTAATTATGAGTAATTTATCACCTGAATCAAGAACAGCACTTATTGTTTTAATTGTCATTTTGTGCTTAGTTATATTTTTTGTAATATTTTTCCTATTTGTCTATTTTAAAAACAAAAAAATAAAAAATATATCAAGAAAAATTAATAAAATGAATGAAAATATTGGCTTTGCAATGAACAATATTTCAACAACAATATCACGATTTAGAGCAGTTTCTAAAACGCGTCATGATTACAAAAGCAATCTCGAAGAGTTAATAAAAATAGATAACAAAATAAAAAAGATATACAATGTTATTTCACCGCTTTATAATGACTTAAATTTACTTATTCATAAATTTAAACTTTTTAGAACCATAGATTTGTACAAAAAATATTTATATCATTATGAGTTGTATAAAAAGGAAATAGAAAAATTTAATCTTATTTCAAATAATTTAAATAAACATTGAAACATTATTGATAAACTTAGTGCAGATTCTACAAGAGTTTTGATAGCACTTGAAGCTTACATTAATAAGAAAAAAAATGATATACCAATTAGCTATAATAGCTTGTTTAATGATTTAAATATTTTAAAACAACAAACATTTAAATTTGAAGAAAAGAAATTGGTAAATGATTTAGCAGACGTTTCATCTGAAATAAACCAACATGAAAAAAGAATCAATCTTTTTGCTAGAAAAGTTGACCATATAGTTCGAATTGAAAATGCTACTTTTAAAATGTTGCCAACTCTTCTTCAAAATTTATTAGAGGAATCAAGAGATAAAGAAAAAGCTCAGAAAATGCTTGATAAGTTAAAGAAAATACAGCAAGAATATCTTCATACTACTTATCAAAAATTATTGGATGAAGTTAAACATCTTTATAAGGATTATTTATATATGGATAATTTTAATAAAGCGGTTAATGAATTTAATGACTATTTAAAAAATCAGTTTGATAATTTTGAATATCACTTTAATATAATTAATAAACAAATTGATTTAACATTTATGATTTTTGATGATAATCATTTTACTAATAATTCTATAAAACAGAACTTCTTGAATAATTATAATGCATTTAAATCTTTAATTAATGATTTTAATACATTTAAAAATAAAATTAAAAATAATGACGAAATAAGCTTTTTTGAATTTCAAATTTTTTTAGAGCATTATAGAAATATAATTATGTTCTTTAATGATTTAATTTACAAATTGAATTTTAATGATACTTGCAAAAATTACAATCAGTTTTACATTGAAGCATTACAATCATGAACGTATAAAATATTGAATTTAAGGGGATATTTTGAAAAATCATCATTAAATGATAGTCGCTTTAAGGAAATTTTAGTATTGAAAAATGAGATTAGTTCTCAATATGAAGAATCAAAACAAATTGATATAAAATCAGAAAATTATGTTAAATGAAACAATTTAATATTAGAGCTTTATGAAGAATTTTACAAGCAGTATAGCTATAAAAAAATGGTTGAAATTTTAATGCTTAAAATTGCTCCAAAAAGATCGATTAATAATAGTGAATTTAACGAAATTATGTTGTATATTAACAGGAATATTATTTCTGGAAAATATAAAGAAGCTTTTGAAATGCTTGTAGCATATATTAAGGGGAAAAAGTATTAATGTATAGCAAAATTTTAATTAGATATGGTGAATTGACTCTTAAAGGTAAAAATAGAGAACAATTTACAAAACAATTAGCTCGTAATGTTAAAAATATAACGGGTGAAATTCCAATTGTCGAATTTGATAGAATGTATTTAAGTTATTCAGAAGAAAATATAAAAAGCTTAAATTATGTTTTTGGTATCACTAGTTTTAGCCCTGTTATAGAATGTGAAAATGACATTGATAAAATTTCTCAATTAGCCTATGAAATAGTTGATAAATGCGCAAAAACATTTAAAGTTTCAGCACGAAGAAATAACAAAGGCTTTAAATATAAGAGTTCTGAAATAAATAACAATGTTGGATCATTTATTTTAAAAAATATTCCAAGTATAACAGTTGATGTTCACAATCCAGAAGTTAATGTTAATATTGAAGTTAGAAAGAATTCAACTTATATTTTTACTCAAAATTATAAAGCTCTTGGTGGTTTACCAGTTGGCGTCAGTGGCGAAGTACTACATCTAATGTCAGGGGGACTAGATAGTCCAATTGCAGCTTTTCAATTAATGAAAAGAGGCTTAAAGGTGAAATTTTTATCGTTTGTTTCTCCACCACAAACAGATGAAAAAACTATTGAAAAAATGCATAAAATAATACAGATTCTAAGTAAATATCAAGGAAAGACAGAATTTTACCTTGCCAATTATTCAGAATTAATGAACTACATTTCTTTTACATCTGATGAATCATATAGAATAAATTTAATGCGTAGAAGTTTTTATAGAATAGCTTCTGAAGTTGCTAAGAAAATTAACATTTTAGCACTTTCGAATGGTGAAAATTTAGGTCAAGTTGCTAGTCAAACGCTTGAAAGTTTAAGTACAATTGCAAATGCAACCAATTTGTTAATTTTTAGACCATTGCTAACTAATGACAAGATTGAAACAATAGAAATTGCTAAGAAAATTGGAACATATGATTTATGCATAGAAAAAACAAAAGAAACTTGTGAACTTTTTGCTCCACAATGGCCAGTTACAAAACCTAGGTTAGAGAAATCAATAGAACTTGAAAAAGAACTAAATAAGCTCCCAGAATTAGAAAAGGAGCTTATTGAAAATAGAATTAAAAAAATTATTGTTTAATAATTAGCGCAAGAAAAACAGCAATACCAACGATTATTAAAATGAACAGTATCAAAAAAATGAATGTAGCAATAGCCATTCTTTTTTTATTTTCTTTATATTTATTTCTAATATCAGCATCTAGATTTTCAATAGCATCATTCAACAGCTCTTTTCTGTCATTTATGTTTATTGAATTTAAATCTAAATCAGAAAGTATTTTAACCTTTTCAATATCTCTAAAGGATGTTGAAACTGTTTCTTCTTGTTTTTTGTCATTCATATTTTCAATTTTACTTTTTTATTTATTCAAAAAAAGCAAATAAGTTAGAAACTTACTTGCCTTTTATTTTGCTTTAAAAGCATATGGTGGAGATGTCGGGAGTTGAACCCGAGTCCACACATCAAGAATACACAATAACTTTTTATAGTTTAGTTTATTTTTAAATTAAGTGATAAAAACAATAAAACAAACAAAAAATATTTATATCACTAGGTCAGAAATTTCATTCTGCTTTTAGACCTATAAAACAGAACTATTCCATAAAACCAACTTAGTTAAATTGGAAACTTTAACGAAGCCACTTGCAGCTTTTAACTAAGCGAATGCAAGATTTCTATTAGCATTTGCAATTGCGAATGCTGGAAGTTCTACATGAACTTCTTCTGACTTTTCTTCGTTTGCACGTATTAAGCCTAGGTGCCTTAAGGTTTGCAGACCACTAATTATTATGTCACCCAATGCATGTCGAAGCCATTACACCCCCATGCAATATAATTATATATTATAAATATGTAAAATAAATTTCATATTTTTCTATTATTTAATAATTCAATGTATTATCTAAAAGTTCTTATTTATAAATATTTTAGTAAATTTAAGATATAAAAAAACAATCATGTGTAAAGCTATGTTAAATAGCCATAAGACGTGATTGTTATTTATTTGTATTTGCATCTACATCAACAATAGTAAATCTTAAAGGCTCACCACCAAAGTCGTCATCAAAAAGAATTTTTATAGCACTTTTGCCAGGAATTTTTTCATATATTTGATGCACTTGAACATATTTTAATAAGCTAAAATTTTTTAATTCATCTTGATTATTAAATATAGATGGATAAATAAATGAATAACTGTATATAGACACTTTAGGATTGGATGTAATAATTTTATTATTAGAGTCTAGCTCTTTAGATATTGTTATTTGTAAAATAATGCCTTCTTTAGTTAATAAATAAACAGTATATTCTTTTTTATAATCTTCACTGTTTTCATTTGATTGAATAACATATTGTAAAACTTCATTTGTTTGTGGTTTATTAAAAGGTCCAAGTTCCAAACTATTTTTTTGAACATCTAAACTAAGAGTTTCCAATGGTGCACTAAACTGGTTAAATGAATTATAGAAAGCAAATGTAAATTTATTTAAATTAAAAAAGAATCATAGTCAATTTTTTGTAAATAACTTCGATAATTCAACTCTAAATTCAGAAATAGGAATAACTTTTTTATCTCCCCTGTCATCAGAAAGGTTTGTTGAAGTAACATTATTTGCATACATTAAATATTCTTTGATTGTTTTCAAATAATCATCACTTATATTCATTTGATTTTTAATATATTCAGCTTTTTCTTCTTTGTTATTGTCAAAAACTAAGTTTAAAAGAGCATCTATATATTCATATTTTAAGAATGAATTTCATTCATCATATTTTTTATCTCTTTTTGTATCTTCTATAGTTTTTACATCATTTATTTTTTTATTGTTTGTTTGACAAGAAGTTAGAACAACAGTTGTTAAAAATGGAAAAAATATTGGAGTAGATAAAATAAACTTTCTAATTGGTTTCATTTTTTTCCTTTACTAAAAGTACACCTAATGAAGGGTAGCCAAAATTCGTTATAATGTCTTTTTCAAAAACATCATAACCAGCTTGTTGTTCATGAATTATTCCATTATGCACTGCACTAGAAATTAACCTTATTGAAATTTTGTTGCTTCTAGCTTTTGTAAAGTGAATTATTTTATCAAATGTAAGTTGACTTACTCCATTATTTCGGCTAATTAGAATTCTTATAACCATTTTGCCTTTTTTAAGATAAAAGACGTCTTGGTTTGACTCACGAGATTCTTCGCCTTCATATAGTTCATCAAAATAATTATCTAAAAATATTTGTTTTCTTGGATGTTCCATTCACTTTATTTTTTCAATAAATTCATCACTATGTTTGGTTTTTTCTTTTGGTTCAAAAGATCAATAGTCAATATGTCTTCATTCAAATTGAGTAATGTTTTTTAAAACAAACAATCAATTTTTTGAGTAAAAAATATTTAAATTCTCTAAGTTTTCGCTTTTTCCACCAGAGCTAATATACATTTCAGTTAATTGATAAAATTCATTGAATAAAGCTTCTTCATTTTTTTGTGAATTTAAGAAGTTAACTTTAGAAGCTTCATCTAATTTGAATTGCTTTTCCAATATATTGTTTATAAGTTTGTCAGTTATAACTTGTTTTTTGTTGACCGAATAAGGTACAAATTCAAATCCTTTGGGCATAGGCGCTTTAATAAGATTTTTTTCAGTTCTAATGCATGAGGCCATTGAAAAAGTCAATGGAAGAATAGGGATAATAAGAGAAGAACTAATAATGATTTTATTTCTTTTACTCATTTATAAATCTCATACTAAATCTAAATACTTTTAACTTGTCTTTATTAATTTCATTTAATGTATCGACAAAGTATCCATTGTATTTATAAAGAGCTTGAAATTCCATGTATTTTTCGTCAACATAGTCTTTAAAAAAGTCTTTTTCATCAAATTCTTCTCCATCTAATTCAGCCCATTCTTTTGCTTCATTATATTCTCTTTCGATTGTCTTTTTGCGTTTAGAATGTATTGAGTTTTCAAATTCAATCAATTTATTTTCAATATTATCTAGATTACTAAAAATTAATAAATCAGGTAAAATTTGAAACTTTACTTCATTATTTTTTTTGTATTTTCATATTTTGATTGCTTTATTATTGTCAAAAAACAAGTATCAATTTTCTTTTTCTGTATAACTATTGTATTTTTTTAATTGTTCAATTTCATTAAAAGGTATTTTAATAAGTTTTGTGGGAAGTGGATTTTTGATTTGCATAAGTAATGAGCCAAAATTTTCTCTAGCTGTGTCAAATCATTTTTTCTCATTGTCAAATGTTGTATATCTGTCTCCATAAGGATTGAAGTTATATATCAATTTAGTTATATTATTTAATGTTCAATATCAATCATTAGATAATGTTTCTCTAATTACATTTTTTGATGTTTTTGCTAATTCACTAGTTTCACCTTTATCATGTACACTTTTTTGAATGAATATAGGATCATACACAAAAGCAAATTTTAGTTCTTCAATTTTCGCATGCGAAATATTTTCTTGTATTGATACATAAATATTTTTCTTATTATTTTCATTTTCTGTAAAGATATCTAACATGTTGTTAATATATTGATTTTTATATAATTTTTCTCCAGATTTTTTTGTATTCTCTACAATGACATTATTGTTTTTCTTATTACTAATATGTAAGCTTGAAAAGATAGATAATGGTAATAAAATAGTTGCTAAGCTACCTAGAAATCACTTTATCATAGAATAAATCCTCCAAAGGTTTGTTTTTTACTCCAGAGTAAAGAATATTTCCATCATGAATTAGTGTCACTGAATTAACATATTTGTCGATTTCTGCTAAAACATGTGAAGAAATTAATATAGTAATTTTTTCTTCCTTATTAACTTTTTGTAATAAAGTAAATAATTCATACCTTGACGATGGATCAAGATTGGCTGCAGGTTCATCTAAAATTAACAATTTTGGTCCATGTAAAAGAGCTTGAATAAGTAAAATCTTTTTCTTTTGCCCTGATGAAAAATTATATGGCTTGTCTTTGATTAAATTTTCAATGTTGAACAATTTTAAATATTTTTCTATTCTATTTTTTGCTTCTTTTTTTGGAATAGACGATAAAAAAGATAAGTTGTATAAATAATCAAAAGTTGTCAGTTCTTTTGGAAATATGGCAGCTTCTGGTACATATCCTATAATTGATCTAGATTCAGCTTTTTTAATATTTATATCATTTATTAATATATTGCCTTCATAGTTTGCATATGCACCAATGATAGTTTTAATAGTAGTGGTCTTACCAGCTCCATTTTCACCTATAAAAGCATGAAAATCACCTTCATTAACATTAAAACTAATTCCTTTTATCCCGCGTTCTGTTTTATCAAACATTTTTTTAAGGTTAATTATTTGTAATATTTTTTTCATAATTATTTATAGTCTTTCTTTCTATATAGTGCAAAAACAGAAACGAAAAGAATTAAAATCACTGTTGTTCAAATTACAAAATAAGCATTTTTGTTAACTATTTGTCTATCTCTTCTGATGACAAATAATTCATCAGTTGATTGGAATAAATAATTTGAGTCACTTGGCATTAAATTGTATCTTGTTAAAATTTTTGTCTTTTTATTTTCCTCTCGTGTAATTACTTCAGGATCATATTTTTTGAATCCGCCTATTCTATAGTTAAATCCAGAAATATTTATATTAATTTGGTAATCTCCATATTGATTTTCATTTGTAGGATTTTTGATCATGGCCTCATATAATTTAGAACCATTATTATTAAAGTATATGTAGTTTAATATAGCAACTGAAAAGTAAATTTTTCTTTCAAATTCTGATTGTAGTTTTTTATGTTTAATGGCATTTTCATCGAATATTGTTAAATTATTATTTACATATGTATTAATTAAGCTTTCAGGATTATTTACAAATAGAGATATTTCTTCAAACAATTTTGTATTAATTTTGGTTAAATCTTGTTCACTAGTGATTTTTTTATTAAAATCATCCACAAATTTCGCAGCTATATTATTAAAATTCTCATCCTTTAAAACTTCATAAACATATGATCATTTTAATTTTCCAACTAAATTATTTTGAGCTGCAAAACTTGCATCATCTTCAGGGAATGATATGTCTCTATTTTCAGCATTTTCCCTTGCATAGATAATATCAGTGTCAATTAAGTTATCCATAATTGAATGAGACTTAAGCATACCAGGAACTATATATTTGTTTTCAGTTAACTCTGGTATAGGTGAGACATTATATTTTTTATGTTCTGTATTTTTGTCTAATTTGTACTTATATGTAATGTCATCTAAATTATTGTAGTAAACATAGTTGTCAAGATTTGAAAAATCATTTTTTGAAATCGACCTAAATACATTTTTGTTATCACGATTAAATATATCAACCAATTGATATGGAAGAGAAAATCATGAATATATTTGTCATTCGCTAGATGATTTGTTAGCTACATTCATAACATTTTCTAAATATGCCTTTTGTTCATCGCTAAATGTTTTATTATTTGCACCATTAGGAATAATTAACAATTCATCTTTGTTATTGTTAATGAAATAAGGTTCAACGTTAGCTTCATTGCCAGATAAATGATATGGATATTTTTGATTGATAAAATATGCTGCATTGTTAACATTTGATGTTGCATTAGCAGACAATAATGAACCTCCTAGTGCAAAAGGGATGAATAGAACAAGTGGCAATGTCATTGCTATTTTTTGATTTAATTTATAACCAATTAAGGCTGTGAATAGAGATATTAGTAAATATGTAGCAAAGCCAGAAACAAAAAATAATAATGAATAAATAAACATATAGCTGATGCTATAATTCGAAGGTATTGCAATCAATGAGGAGATGAATAAAACTAAAGCTCAAATGATGCCAAAATAAGTCAAGGTTAGTAGTTTTCCAAAAACTAATTTATTCCTTGTTATAGGCTTTGCTATACTTATCAATTCCATTCCTTCATGTTCAAAATCTCTAAAAATATTTAAAGCTTTAATAGATGCATATAAAACTGTTACAACAATAATTGCAAAAGTATATAAATATACAGCTAAATCAACATATTTATTTTGAATAAAAAAAATAGTTATTAATTTAAATAATATTGAGATAAATAAAACAATCATTGGCATTAAAATCGAACTTTTTTTCTTAAGAACAGTATTGAATGCAAAGCTAGAATATTTAAATGCTGTTGTTTTCAATATTGGCTCCCTTCTTTAATGTAAATATTAAATATAAAACACACAAGTTGTTTTACTAAAAAACTATTCTTTTATAAGAATATTGTTATGTAAAATGTTGTAAAACATTTTGCTAATAATTGTTATTGAACTGTCTTATGGATGCATATATAAAAAATTTTAAGCTTATAAATAAGTGCTAAATATAAAATATATGCATATTAATGAATAATTAATTGTTGATTAATTCACTAATATTAATTTTTATTATACCTATTTATATTTTTTTCAAAAGTATAATAAAAGCAAAGTTTTTTAAAAAAGAATTCAATATTTTTTTATTTCTTTAATTTAAATATGTGAGCAAATTTAATTAGCAAAGATAAAAAAATAAATTTTTTATCAAATCTTCAATTTATTTACCAAAAAGCCTATAAAATAGTCAATTTATATATTTTAATTATAGGTATTTAAAATTGCTTCACACTTAAAATTTAAATTAATCTTCAATATTAATATATAATATAAAATACATTTTTAATTTCATTTATATTAGGGGGGTTATATGAATACAAAAACAAATATTAAAGAAAAAGAAAAGATAACGAAAAATTCTAAAAAATGAACAATTATTTCTGTGATATTCATAATTCTATTTTTTGCTATTTTGGCAGTTTTAATTGCTTATGTAGCAGATTTTATTAGATTTAAAGATTCTTTGGACGATGGCTTATTATGAACATTTGACCAAAGAAAACATGGTTTATTTAACTTTTGAAACAAATAATTTATAGGAGAAATTTATGACAAAAAAATCTAAATTATCAGTTGCGCTGCTTCTAACAGGTTTGCCAACAGCTGCTTTAGCTATTGCATTGCCTTTTATTCATTCAAACAATAATTTGTCAAGAAATGATAACAACATACAATTAAATGCACTAAATAAATTAAAAGATTCTGTAGACGCTTCAACTGAATTTTTAAAAAAACACCCAGATATTAAGTATGACAGCAGATTTGAAATTGAGCAAGCAATTAAATATGCAGAGCAAGTTGGAAGCATAAGATCAAGCTCACTAGATGCTAGATCTATTGTTAGAAATATGCTTGAGGCAAGACATAGAATAAATGTTCTTTTATCTACTGTTTTGCTTAGAGAAGATTTAACAAATGAAAATCGTGATAATGCCATTAATGAAGCACGTTCTCATTTGATGTCTCATGATATAGTTGCTGAGTTTGATGATGATGTAAAACATTTTGTAAATAATCAAATTGATAAAAATACTTTTATTGAAAAAGTGGTTGCATTAGTGAATAAGCAAAGAGATGTTACAAGTAATGTTGAACAAAACATTAATATTTTTAGACTTAAGATTTTGAACAAAATTGATGACTTAAATATTTCATTTAAATCAATAGCATTGAACAAAGTAGTAGATTTTATAGAATCTAGATTATTCTTAAAATCATCAAAAGATGTTGTTCTAGAATATGAGAATTTCTTTGCAAAAGAAGAAAATATTCTTTATGAACAAGAAGTTCAAAATAATGCTAAAGTAGTTAAAGAAGTTTATGCTTCTATAGACCAAGCTATTAATGAACTTGAACAAATGGATATTGATCAAGAAAATAAATCTAAACTTTATTCAGAACTTATTGGATTAAGAAACTTTGTTCAATCAATTAAAGGTAATCTAAGTTTTAAAGTTATTAACCCAGATAGCAAAAATATTAGCGCTAAGAAATTAATCGAAAATTACATTTCTTCATTTTATGATAAAACATCTCAATACTTCAAAAGTAAAGGCGAAGTAGCTGACAATTTACAAAAAAGAATCAATGCTAGTGAACAAAAACTTAATACAGTAGAACCACAATTCAAAGAAGAGCTCGCAAACATCATTAATCAAACAAAGTCAAAAATTAAGGAAAGCGAAGATAGTGCAAAAATATACGATATATATTCAGATTTTACTAGAAGAACAGAATTTATTGAACTTGCAACAACATTATTAAAAGAAAATTTACAAAGAATTCAATCTTCAAATTTAGATGAAGAAACTAAAAAGAAAGTTACAGAAGAGCTAAATAAACTATCATACAGTGACACATTACAATATTTTGAAAAATCTAATGAAATTATGTCAGAAGTTGAATCGCAAGAAATGATTAGAAACTTCATTAGTAACAGACTAGACAACTTGAAATCAGAATATGAATTTTCTAAAGCAAATGCAGCACAAACAGGTCTTTTACCTGAACATATTCAAAAAATTGATCAAAATATAAACAAAATAAATGAATTAAAACAAAACAGAACCCCTGTTGACAAATTGGTTCAATCTTTTGAGGATTTAATTAATGATGAACGTTTAATAAACAAATATGAATTAAATCACATTATTAGCTTATTAAAAATTGAATTTTCAAAGGAAACTATTAAGTTATCTGAGCAATTAGTTTCAATTTGAAAAGAATTACAACCTTATTTGGTTAATTTAACCAATGATTTTTCAACTGCAACAAGAGAACAATTAAATGAACAAATTAGAGTAAATAGTGATGATAATGTTAATGCTATAGAACTATTAGCTAGTGCAAAATTAGCTAATGTTGCTAATTCAATAAGTTTAGAAAATGACAATTTAAATAAACTAATTGAAGAAGAATTTAAAGATAACTCAGTTTCACCAGAAAGAAAAGTTATTGCTGACAAGGTTAAAGAATTAGATGCTAAAGCAAAACTTATTTTAAGAGACAAAAAACTTAGCAATGAAGAAAAAATGCATAAATTAGAAGAAATCCAAAACACTTACAAAGAATTAAATTCTAATTTACATGATCTTTCTGAATTGGCAAAAGTAAAAAATAAAGCAAATGATATTTTAGAAAATTACAAAGATAATGAAAATGCAAAAATTTACTTTGCTGATGATATGAAAAGAATTAAAGATCTCAAAGAACAAATTGAATATGCATTGAATAATCCAACAGATACTTCTGTAAATCTAAAAGAATTACAAGCACAAATTACTAAAGAATTAGCAGAATTAGTTGAAAATGTTGACGCTGCTGATGGAGCAGGTATTGCAAATAAAATTGAAAAACAAATTAATGATACATTTGCCGGTCTTCGTAAATCTGGAGATAGTAGAACCCCACTGGAAGCAAGATTAATTAGATCGTTAGAAAATCTTAAAAATGAAGCAGATGCAAATAAGAAAATTACTGATGATGTTGAAAAAGCTATTAAAAATAAAGCAACACAAAATAAAATGGACATTTTACGTCAAGCTATCCCATCATTAAGTAAATTCGAGACTGATTTAGACTTAGCTAAGTCTGATTTTGATAAAGCAAAAAGTGTAGCAGATGAACTTAAAAATGAATTGGAAAATATTCCTGAAGCTATTAGAACACAAGTGTCTAGTGTTATTGAAAAATTAGAAATTCAAAATAAAGCAATTGAAGATGAAATAGCTAAGTTGACAAAAGAATCTGAAAGTTTCTTTGATTCTGAAAAACACAATAAAGCTTATGTTGATGATTTAAATAGCAAAATTGATTCTTTAAGAAAAGAAATGGCTCTAAATTGAAGAAAAGCACAGCTTGAAAAAGAAAGTCTAATATTTAATCAAAGTGCTATTACTGAAAAAGATTTTGCAGAAAAAATTAATGAAAATCCATATAACTTGCTTAAAAATGACTTTGATTTAATTAATAGAGCAAAAAATGACTTAGATGAAGAGTCTAAAAATCTTGAACAAGAACTAGCTACTTTGAAAAATCAAAAATTAGAAATTGATGAAAAATTACAGAAAATATGAAATGACAGAATCAATTTAGTTGATAAGGCTGAACTTGAAGAAAATATGAAACAAATTGAAGCATTAGAAAATGAGTCAAATGCTTTAGATAATCAGATACAAAGAAAACTAGAACACCATGAAACTAAAATAAGAAATCAAGTAGCTACATTTGGCAAATTGCAAGACCTAGCTGCAAAATTAAATGAAGCTGCAAAAGCTTTAAAGGACATTGATGAGACAAAATATCCAGAATTATCGGCAAATTTGAAAAATGTTATTATGTCAAGTCGCATGAATACAACTGATGACTCAGGTGTAATAAATCAAAAGTTAAGAAATCTTGAAACTGCAATAGCTAAAATAGGTTCTTCAAAAACTGCTAAAGATAAATTAAATGAATTAATCGCATTAAAAGCAAACCAATATAGAAAAGATGGTTCTAATAATCCTAGAGCTATATTTGCTGAAATTGATAAAAATATTGAAAATGTTATTAACGAACAATCTCTAATTATTTCAGATCCAAATTCTAC
Source organism: Mycoplasma tauri (assembly GCF_016925555.1). GTDB lineage: Bacteria > Bacillota_I > Bacilli_A > Mycoplasmatales > Metamycoplasmataceae > Mycoplasmopsis > Mycoplasmopsis tauri. The sequence continues at coordinate 226,445 of NZ_CP070479.1, forward strand.
ATTAACCCAAATTAATTCAGCGAGAGCACAAATTAATAGTGCAATTAGTAGATATACACTAGCTAAAGAATTAAAGAACAAAGAATTTGAAGATGCTAAGAAAGACTTTGAAGAAAAAGTAAATGAATTACTAGAAACTGAAAATGCTAATAACACTAAAAATTGACAATCAGATAAAAACAACTATGCTCAAGGAACTGAAGTTCAAAAATTAAAAGCACAATATGATAATCTTATTACTCAAGATTCAGCAATGCCAGAGCAAATAAAAGAATTAAAAAACAATTTAGCATTAGCATTTAACAAAGATAAATTTAATACTAAAGAGCAAAATGTTCAAAGTAAGATTGATGAATTGAAAAAAATACTTGCGGACAATCCAAACATTAGTGTTTCTAGTCATGATGGAAAAACACCTGTTGACAAAATTAATGATTTATTGAGTAAGATTAAAGAGGATGTAGACTCTAAGAATAAACATTCTGATGCATCTTTAGTTATTAATCAAATTGAAAAATTAGGTTCATTAGAAGACTTACTTGAGCAGCAAGAAAAAGTAATTAAAAAGCTTGCTTCTGAAAACACAAAACCTGATGTTAAGAATGTTTTAACTGATATTTTAAATAATTCTGCTTCATTTGATGGTGTTCTATCTGCTCAAAATCCTAATAATTTATCTATTATCAAAAAAACTCATGAGGTTCTTGAACAATATAATAATGCACAAGGCTTCTATGAAGTTGTTGAGAGTGCTGAAAATAAAATAAAAGATGTAAAAACACAAATAGATGATAAATTATCCGCTGGTGATATTGATCCTAAGGCCAAAGATGAAATAAACAAATTACTTAGTGGCTATGATGAACAACTAAAGAAAATAGAACCAGATGTTCAAGATCCAAATACATCAAAAAAACAAGCGTCTCTTTTAGAAAACAAGGCAAATGATGTTGAAGCTAGAATTGATAGTATTGTTGAATATGCTAGAGAAATAAAAAAAGCTGATGAAATTTCTAAACGAACTGACGAATCAAGTGCAATTAAAGATGTTTTAACTTCATTAAGACAAGAATTAGCTGATGAAGTTACAAAGGCTCAATCAAGTTACCAAGATTTCAAATCATATGAAACAACTAAAGATAAAATTAGAAATATTAGAGTAAGAATTAATGAATCTGAAAAGGTTGCAACTGAATTTAAACAATTAGATGACGAACTAGCTACATTATCATACAAAGAAGGTCTTCATGGACCTGATAAACCAGCTGAAAAACTTAATAATTTCAAAGCTTTTGTTGCTAAGTTAAAAGAGTTTGCAAATACAGACAAAGTTAAAAAAGATTTAAGTCAAATTCAATTGTTAAGTAGTGTTATTGGTGCTACAAAATCACTTATTAGTATTCATAAAAATATACTTAATAAATACACAAGTGGATTAGGTGAATTTAGTTTTCAGGGCGAAAAATATGGTTATGATTGAGATGAAAAAAATATTCATGAATCTCTATTATCAACAGTTCCTGAAGTGCCATCAGGAGAATTTAATCCAGTTGATTTAACAGCATCACTTAAAAAATTGCAAAATGATGCTATTGATAAAGAATCGAAAGCTGAAATTTTATATAGATTCCGTAAAGAACCATTTGATGAAGCTAAAACAAACTTTGATGCAGAAATCACTAAAATAAGCTCAGAAACTAATCAAACAATATATGATGAACTAAAAAAAGATCAACTAATTTTCTATAAAGAAATTTTGACCAAAATTAAAAATGTAAATGAATTTGATAAACAATCTGAAATTGAAAAAGAAAATCAAAAGTTAACTAAAGCACATTTTTTGATTGATAAATATATTGAATTAGCTAAAGCTATTCAAGAGCTAAAAGATAAAAAACAAGAAGCTAGTTCATTGTCACAAACTAACTTAACTGATAAACTAACAGAGGCAATTAGCAAAACAGATGAAATTGTAGAAAAAGTTGAAAAAACAAGTGCACTAACTTCAGAAGAAAATATTTATTTTGGTAATTTGAATGAATTCATTTTAGGTGATTTATTAAAAGAAGTAATGATTCATAAAGCTAAGTTAGATTTACTTATGAAACATGCTGAAGCTGAAAAAGAATTAAAAGAATCTGTATTAAAAGATGATTCTAGAAAAATTTTAGAAGCTATTTTAAGTCGTTTTGTAAGTGAAATTGATAAATTAGACAATTCTGAAAAAGACAGAATTGATAGTTTAATTGAACAATACTTAGAAGCTGGGCAACTGTCATTTAAGAAAGTGTTAGCTTCATCTATTCAATTGCAAGAAACAATAGAAGAAGCCAAAAAATTTGAACCTAATCAAGATAAACAAGTTTCTGCTGACTATTATCAAACTGAAACTGAAAAAATGAGAGAGCTTTATGATGAGTTAATTCAAAAAATAAATGAAGGAAATAATTTATTAACAAATCAATCTCTTTCAACAGATCCTGATTTAGGAACTAAAAGAGCAAAATTGATTGATGATATAAATAACCAATCATATGGCGTAATTAGTAAGATAAAATCACAAAAGAAACGTGAAGTTAATTCAATAATTAGTGAATTGAATTCAATAGATTCTTATATTTCTTCTAATTATGCAGGTGCACATAATCCAAAAATTAATGATTTTGATAATTTATCTATTAAAACTGAAATGAAAGATAAAGAGCTAAATGCTTTAATTGATATTGAGAATGCTACAATATCTATTAATCAAGCTAAAGCTAAAATTAAAGAACAAAAACAAGCTATTTACAACTTTAATAAAAACCGTCTTGTAACAATTAATAATTTATTTAGCAATTATGTTAAATTACTTTCTGGTGAACAATTTAATGTTGAGTCCTTACGCAAATTAACAAGCACCGAAAGTACAAACTTACTTAAATATATTGGTATTGAATCTGAAATTAACGTATATAAACAAGCTATTATGGATGTTGAAAACTACATAAGAATTAATCAATTTGACGAAAATTCATATGTTCAAGATTCTAAAAACATGAATGTTCACTATAGAAATATTGATAAAAACTATAGAGAATTAAAAGAAAAATCAAAAATAGCTTTTGAAATAGTTAAAAAAAGTATTGTTGCATTTAATGATCAAGTAAAAGAAAACTCTTTAAGAATGAGTGATGAAAATCTTACTTTATTTAATTATATTGATGCAATTTATAAAATTAATAATCATGCAAATGGTTCAATGCAGACAAGTGCTTGAAAAAATAAATTGACTGATTTAAATGCAAAAACTGTTGATTTACCATCAGATATGGAAAATATCATTTATTTAGACTATATTGATGGAAATTATATGAATGCTAATGATAATGAAGTTGATTCTAAAGCTAAAAATGAATTTAAGAATTATCATGATGTAATTTCTAAACTTTTATTAGGTCTTGAAAGCATTAATAAATTAATTAGAGGCGAAAATAATAGTGATGATGACGAAACTTTAAAAGGCATATATACTAAATTTATTGCAAATAGAACTATGTCAAACTTCTTGAACGTTGTTGCCTCTGCTAACTTCCGTTCAGATGACCCATCACAAAATATACCGTTTAAAACGTTAATTAGTGCATATAAACCACTTTATGATTCATTAAATTCAAGTAATAAAAATTCTGCAGATGCAGTTCTCAGTGATGCAACAAGCTCTGTTGAGGCAAAACTTGATGTTTTAAAAGCTATTTATGAACCTTCTGTTTCGTTATCAAATTGATTTAATAAGCGTGAAAATCAACAACTAATATTTGATTATTTAATAGCAAACGAAGAAAAAGAAATGAAGAATATAGTACCAAATCACAAGACGCTATATGAAGATTTTGTTAAGAAAATTAATGAATTGCACCCTGTAAATAATGAAATTGATATAACTCAAAATAGTGATTTATTAGAACTATTTAAACGTTTTGCATTTCTTAAAAATGATAATTCTATGCCATTTAATCTAGATAATGTTAAAGTTTATATAACACGTAAAAGCGATAATGATCAATTTGCACCAGAATTTATTCAAGCTGATACATCTATTAAGAAAACTAAATTGAACTTTAAGGTTAAATATGTAAAAGCTACAAATGATAATTTTTATAGTGATGTTAATTCATTTGAACTTGAGTTTAACAATATTTGAGTTACATTTAACACATTGACTACATTTAATGTTGAATTAAAACATATGTATAAATCTGGCGAAAATAATCTAGAAAATTATCGAAAAAGCCAAACAGTGTTTGTGGCAAATGAAGCTGGATGAAATAACAAAACATTTACTACTAACTTTTTAAATGCATTTTCAGAGGTAGCTGATTTTAAAAAAGAAAAGAAAATAACTATATTTAGAGAAGATATAACTTTCGAAGACTATAATTGAGATAAAAGTTTGAATAGTAGTCTTAATAAACCTGAAAATAATTTTTATGAATGAAGCAACAAAGAATTATTTAAAGAAAGTAATAAAAATGAAAATAATATGATTGATTTTTCAACGAGTTCAAAAAACTTTAAATATAAGATTAAATTAAATGATCAAGGCTTTAATATTAATGGTAAAAAGTATCGACTAGCTAATTTTGGTAACAAAAAATTCATGTATTGAGACCAGTCAGATTCTGACATGAAGGAAAAATCAATTAATAATAGTGCAGGAATCGCAATGTGAATTCCATATTTCATTTATATTCCACTTGTAAGCGAAGATGGAACTGATTTCACTGTATTACATATTTCATATCAAGAACACTTTACGGTTCCATGAGATGGTGATAAATATCAATATACTATTCAATTTACTAATCCTGATCATCACAAATGATATTTAGTTAACAAAACTAAATTAGATAGTAAAATAATGCAACAAGTTAATAGTGAAGCAGCACAATTTGGTGATTTAGGATTAACTAATAAACAGCTAAACGAAGTAAAAGCTAATTTACTGGCTCAAAAAATGGCAATAATTTATACAGATAAAACTTATTTAGGTAAATTTGATCAAGGAAATAATCGAACCAAAAAAACATTTTCTAGTGGTTCATTGAAAAACAATAGTTTTTGGCCAAAAGTAGATAAATTCAATATTTTTGTAAGAATCAGAGAAGAGAATGAGGAGGTAAAATAATGAGTAAGAATTCAAAGAAAGTTATTGGTTTAATTGCCTTAGCATCTATAACTAGTACAGCTGCAACATGAGCAATTATTTCTGGATATAAAGGTGATGAAAATAATCGAAGAGATCAAAATGTTACTGACATTTATGATAGTTTCAACAATGTGTTTAAAAAATATGTTGATTTATTATTGCCTGATAACAAGTGAAATAACAAAACTAAGAATGAAATTAAAAAAATAGATGCATTATTATTAGATCCTTCTGTTTCTCAACTTGAAAAATGAAAAGCTCTTTATAAAGTTGGAAATATTGAAAATGATGTTATATTCAATTGAGCGAATGCTCTAATTGAAAGTGGAAATATCAATGAATCTTATATCAAAAAATTACAAGAATTATTTGAAGGCCAGGCAAAACGTATTCAAGAAAAAGATCTAAAATCTCAATTTGATCATAATAAAATATCTGATTTAAATTTAGCTTTTAGTAATTTTCTATCTTTACCTAAAGAAAAACAAAAAGAATTTATTAATTCTTACAACGAATTCTTTACTAAATTAATAGATCAACAATATCAATTAGTTGAAAAACATCTAATGCAAAATGAAAATTCATTAGACGATAATATTGCAACTGCACATTCATTAATGCCTACAAAAGCATTAAGATATAGTTTTGATTCTAATGCTCAACAAATTGAAGAAATGTTGTTTAATTCAGAATTTAGAATTAATGATATTGCACGTACAAAGGCATTTATTGAAGATACAGTCAAGTTGTATGAAGCTAGTGATAATTCAAAAATTATTAACAAGTTCAAATCAGTTACAGATGAAATGAATGAAATTGTTAATGCAGATTCAAAAAATGTTATCAATATCATTGCAAATAGACTTTTAAAAGACATAGAGAAAAATTCTCAACATGCAAGAGTAATTGAAAGATTACAAAAATCAGCTGATGTAAATAAATCTGTTTCTCATAATAGAGAAATTTTCGATCAACTAATTAAGTATGCTATTAATAATGAAATAATTCCACAAAGTGAATTGAATTCAACATTAAGCCATAGTCAAGTTGATGTTTATAATAAATTGACAGAATATTTTTTAACTGTAACTCAATATAAATTAGATGGTTCTAAAACTGTTGAAGATCTAGAAAACGTTTTAGCAAATTTAAAAACATTTAGAAAAATGCTTCAAGATAGATCAAAATCTAACGATGAAATTGTTAAAGAATTTAACTCATTTGTTAAATTACAAACTGATATAGATCTTGGTAGAACAATCTTAAATAAAATTTTAAAAAATGATGACATTAAAGATATTATTAATGCATCTAAACCTAATGAACTAGATAAAACAGCATTAATAGAAACTATTATTAAGTATAGAAATGCCATAAACACAATTAAAAGTGCTGAAAAAAATGCCATTAATCTTAAAAAATATGCTGAATCAGCATATTCAATTTCAAAATTAATTTCTCTTAATGAGAAAAAAGAATTAATTGAACAAATTAATGATATTTTTGCAAATTCAAAAGAAATTCCTGAATTATTACACTATTTAAGTAATAAACAAAAAGAGCTTGAATTAGTTATTTGAGCAAGACGAGATCTACAAAGCATAAAGAGTGAATTGAAAAATGATATTCTTCATTTAAATGATTTTAATGAAGAAATTTCTAATATATACTTAAGTGAAAATGCAAAGCAACTTGCAACTGATTTATTAAATGAAGTTTCTAGCTTTGCTCAACAAAAGAAATTTGACGCTACTAAAATTATTGAAAATAAACAATTGTTCAATGAAAAATTACGTGCAATTGAAAAAATAGTTTTAGAGCATTTGGAAAATACAACTAATGTAAACCTAAATAAATTAAATTTAATGAATTCATTACAGTTTTTATCATTGCCTGAAAGTGTTCGCAAAGAATTAGAAAACAAATATATTAGTGTTGAAAAAATAGCGCAAATTGTAAAAACTTTAAATGATGAAACTCATAAAATTACTGATGTAAAATTTAACCCTATTATTTCCAAAGATTTAATTGCACAAATTAAAAAGTATAAATTTGTTGTTAATGTTCTTTCTGCAACACAAAAACACAATGAATCAATCTTAAGTCTTGCTAAATCTAAACAATATGCTGAAACTGCATTTAATTTAACAGGTGAAAATCCTCCTAAGTACTCAGAAAATGCTCAATTACATTTAGAAAAAATTGCTAATAGTCAAAATGAATTGATTTCTAATGCAACTAATATTAATGAGTTACTAAGATTACATATTTCACAAGAGCCTTTATCTGCTGATGAACAAGCAAAAATTAATAATTCAGAAATTTTAAACAATCCTGATAGCTTAAAAATATTTGATAAAACTCTTTCGTTAGTAAACAATAATCAAAAAATTTCTGAAATTATTAATAATGCTGATTCAACATTGAATAAACTTGACGTTTTATTCAAAGGCATAGAAGCTGAATACGAAAACTTAGATTTATTTCAAACAGAAGTTTCTGAAGTTGAAAAAATTAAGCAAGCTATTAAAGATGAATTATCTGGGAATCAAGATTCAGATAAAATTAATGAATTAATAAAAAGAGCAGATCAAATTTTAAAAGAAACTACTGAGAAGAGAAAAGAAGGTTCTTTAGGTGTTAGACTTAATAAATTAGAAGAAAAGCTCAACAGTTCGTTCCCCAATGCTGATGAATCATCACAAAGCAATGGCGAGAAAAAATTACGTGAACGTTTAAACATAATCAGAAAACAAGCTTTAAATCCAAATTTAACTAAGGAAGAAAAAGAGAAACTAGCAAATCAAGCAGATGTTCTTGATAGTTTAATTGAAAAAGTTAAAGAAGTTGAGAAAGCTATTGATGGCTTTAATAAAAAAGCAACAGAATATTTAAAAGATCCAGAAGCTAGAACAAGAACCCCTGAATCTAATTTCATAACAATAAAAACAATAGATTCAATGCATGCGTTAATTGCGGATATTGTTCTTAGTGATGAGATACCAATGCCAGCTGCATTTCATGATAAACTTAAGGAACTTGAGAAAAGAGATGAAGATTTAGAGATTTCATACAATAAAGACAAATTGGAAGTCCTTTCAGATCAGCTGGACAATGAAAAATTCAAACTTGATGTTGATTCGCCTGATGAAGCTAAGTCTAAATTCAATGACTCTATTGCTACAATTAAAAGCTATGCAGATGAGAAAATCAGATCAAAATCATTAAATGAAGTCCAATCTGGTAGAGCTCTTGTAACAAAAGAAAAAGATTTAATTGAAACACTTAAAAAAGCTATTGAAGCAAAACAAGAAATTGAATCTGATAATGAATTAAGTTCTGCTATCAGCAAAAAAAATACTGCAGTTTTAGATTCGATAATTTTAAATAATATGCCAAATTTAAGTGTTGAACCACATGACAACACTCAAAAAATTGCTGAAAAAATTGCTAATGTGAATAAAGCGGTTGAAGAAGCGAAGGAAAAGCATGAATTATCAAAATTAATTGAAAATAGTTTGAAAAAAGTTCTTTCTACTGATGAACAATCAAATATGGTTTTACTTTCAGTTTATGATAAATTGAAAAAATCTGTCAAGGAAAATGAAGACATTGTAAATGCTAATCCTGGTATATATTCTGCTGAACAAATAAAAACTGCTAGAGAAGAATTGGTTAAGACTATTGAGAAGTTGAAAAATGAAAAAGCAGATTTGATAAATCAATATAATCAAGTAAAAGAAGAAACAAATGAGATTTATGCTGAATTACAAAAAAGGGTTGATGTTAACTCAACAAAAGCAGAAAATAAATTTGATAACTTCGAATTAGCTAAGAAGGAATACTTAAATGAATTAGCAGATTCTACAATTTCTACAGTAGAATCATTAAAACAAAGACAAAAAGCATTAATAGATGCTTACAATAAAGACTTAGCAACCAACGCTTACAATTCTTATAATAAGTTTATTTCTGATAATATTTCTAACGACTCTTCAAATGCTGAATTAAGTCCTATTAAAAAGTTATATGAAGAATTTAAACAACAAATTGATGAACGTTTAAAAAAACCATTTACAGACCAGGAATCAAGTGATTTTATTCAGCTTACTCAGCAAATGAAAAAGTTTAATGAAACTCAAAAAGACATTGCTGACACAATTCAATTATTAAAAGGCAAACATGTCGAAAACCAACATGATGTAGAAGTTGAAAAAGCTATTGAGCAACTTAGGAAACTTTTTGGTGCACAATTTTCTCCTTCAAATCCATTTACTGAAGATGATATAGTCAAAAAACATGACTATCTAATTGAAGAATTCAAGAGAATTAAAGAAGAAGCTGCTAAAAGAACTGAAAATAAACGCTGAGCAAATGATATTTTTGACTATATTGATAATTTCAGAAATCAACCTGAAATTAGGGATGGTAAGAATAAAGCACGCGTTGCTGCTAACGAAGTAATAAATGAAGCCATGGGTACGGAAGTTCAATTAGGTGATTCTGTTGATCCAGAAATTTCTAAGATAATTGAACATAATTTAGAAGATATTAAAGAAAAGAATAAAAATGCTTCTACAATTGATGATGCAAATAAAATTGGTGAGAAATTAGAAGCTATTAAAAAACTTCAACCATACATTAATGCGCTAGCACTTGAAGTAGGTTCAGCAATTAAAATAACTAATGAGAATGCTGGGGAAGATGACAAATTAATTCGCTCATTTGTTGATATTGAATTACAAAGTTTAATAACTCAATCTCGTGATTTATATGGCAAGGTTTCTGAAGGCTCAAATGTTGAAGATGTTTTTAACAGAACTAAGGAAACAATTAAGCAAAAAATTCAAGCAATTGAGAGTGCAAAAGATAACATAAGAAAGGCAAAAGCTATTAAAACCAAGTTATCTGAAGCAAAACAAATTAATGATGAAATTGATTATCATTCTGCAAATGGTGTTTCTGGTGAAGGAAACAAATTAAAAGTTAAAAGTTGATTACAGCTAATTACTAGTTCTGCTAGTTATGGAATTAATAATCCTGATAGTAAAAAAACATTAGATGAAACTGAAAATAAAATTAGCTTAGCATTAGACCTTGTTAAGAAAATAAAATTAGTTTCAGACGAAATATCAAAATGAAGATCAGATCGTGATTTAAATCCAATTGTATTAGCATTAACTCAAAGAGATGAAGATTTATTAACTACCGCAATGTGATCATTTGTTCCTAATCCATCTATTAATTTAACTCATGCTCAAATTCAAGAAAAATTAGATCAACTACAAAGTAAATTTGAAGAATTATCAAACATTAGAAAAGCAAGAGCTACAACACTTATAGCTATTAATGACATTAAACTAACTAGTGAATATGAATCATTAAATACTATTCCGGGATTAAAAAATATTGTTGATGGAAGAATAAGAAAATTAAATAGTGATATTGAAAAGGCAGAGGGCTTAGATGCAATTAACAACGTTAATAATGATGTTAATACATTAAGAGAATTATTACCAAAAGAAATTCAATTGGCTAATAAAATGGATACATCTAAGGACTACAATAACACATTAACTGCATTAAATGAAAAAATTACTGCTAAGAAAGATGAATTTAGTAGCGAAATTGTAAAAGCTAATTTGTTATTAAGCAAAGACACACCAACCCATGATGAATTACCACAGCGTAAGGAAGAAATTGAAAAACAAATTAAAAAATTAGACTTACATACAGCTCGTTTGAATATTTTTAAACAATGAACTGAATGAAAACAAAAAATTGATAACAATGGAACTATTGATGCAAAAGAAAAAGAAGCGTTGAATGATAAGATGGATCAATTTTTTGAAGAACTAAGCATAGAACTTACTGATCAAACTTCTAACAGTGACTTTATTAGAATTTCTGATAAGTGGTTAACCGGTGAAACTGAAAATTCAATCCCTTACTTATTACAAAAAGCAATAGAATTTCAAAATGAATTAGATAAAGCTAGAGAAGTAAGATTAACATCTTCCTTAAAAGTGACATCAGAAGCAATTGAATCTGCTTATAGCTCATTAGTACAAGATATTAGTAAAGCTGAACAGTTAATAGAAAATTCAAAAACTAAGTCTGTTAAAGACCACACTAATTTAATTAATGACTTTAAAAAGCATATAAGAGAAATTGTTAATGCTAAAAAAGCCGCAATGGATACATTGAAAGCAAAGGCAAACGATCTTTATGAATTAATTAAAGATGATAGAGAAATATTTATAGAAGAATTTAAACAACAATCAATAGATTCTCTTCAAGCATATCAATTACCTAATTTTGCATCTGAAAGCTTTGAGCCAAAATCAATTATTGAAAAAATAGACGATTTGATTTCTAATGCTAAAAATCAGTATCAATTGCAAATTAAAAAAGCTCACGATGTCCAAAGCGCAAGAATGGATAAAGCTTTAAATGAATTAAATGAATACAGTTTAGCAGTTACAGAAGCTAATATTTGGACAACAAAGGCAAAAAGTGATTTTGTGAACATAAATAATACAGTCAGTGAAATTGAAACTTTTAAAAAATCACATGTATATTTTGAAGATGATTTCACTAAATTTGCTGGTTTATCTGTAGAAAACAATTATGCTAGTCAATACTTTGCTGAAAATCAAAAATTAGTTAAAAAAGCTAATGAAATGAAATCGGCTTTTATAGCTTCTGCTTCAAATGCTATTAATGATGCAATTGGTGAATCTAATGGCAAAATTACTGGATCATTAGATGCTATAAAAAGTGTTGTTAACATTAGCACAAACAGTACACCAAGTAATTTATTTGAAACATTACAATTAAATGAAGCTAAAATTATGTTTGAAGATTTAAAATCTACAAACGAAAAATTGAAAGTAGAAATTTTATCTAAAATTACTGATAATGAGCAATTAAAAGCAAATTTATTAGCTCAATATTTAGAAAAAGTAAACAAACAAATTAATGATTTTGAAAACTTTGTTGCAAAATTAAAAGCAAATGTAAGCAATATTATTCAAGAACGTGAAAATATTGAAGAAATTTTAAATAATGCATTATCTAAACCAACTGGAAGTGATAAGGATCTTATTGTTTCAAAATATAATGAAAAATATGTTGAAGTAACTACTTTATTAAATAGATTAGATAAAGTTACATCTGATGAGTTTGTACAATCATATTTTATGAATGCTGATTCTGCAAATATCACAAAATTATTGACAAATCTAAATGAATTTTATAATTTTGTTAATTCAAAAGAATTTAATGATTTCTTTATTAATTTAATTGACAATTCAAATATAGAAGTTAAAAATAATGTTGTATTAGAAGACTTTAAAGATGTTGTTGAAAAAATAACACATGATGTTTCAGAAGATATAAACGAAATTGACGTAACAAATAATTCTATTTTATTACCATTATTTGAATCTTTTGGAAATACACAAATCGATTTAGACAATAAATTTAATCCTGTTTATGTTCGTACATATTTAGTTAGAGATGAGCACACTAAAGAGTGATATACTGTCTTGAGTCAAAATGGTGAATCTAAAAAAACAATAAGTGTAAACTTGCGTTATGAATATAAAGCAGAAGGATTATTAAAATTTGATAATTATAAAGGTTTTAAATCGCCAAGAAAAGCTAATATAGAATTTAATACTGAAAAAACTATTGGTTTACAACCTAAATCAAGAAACATTTTCTATAAAGATTATAAAGCTGCTTCAGTTGGGGAAAATGCAAAAGAAGTAATTGCAAACACGGATAGATTGGGCTGAACAGTATCATCAAGTGAGGATGCCATTAAGAAATTTGTTAATAAATTCAAATTAGCTGCAAACTTTAAAGATGGCAAATAAGTTATTCTTGATACTGTAAATAAAAAGTTATATAGAATTACTGATAGTAATACTAATACTTATGTGGAAGATGAATTAAATCCTGATTTTAATATTAAATTTATTTTGCCTCAGGTGTTCATCTATCAACAATCTACCCAAGTAAAAGGTGATACAAGTAGACAATTTATAAGATTAAGATTTGAAGATGAGAAACGACTAGTTGTTGAAGTTGTATCTCCTGCTCAACTTGTTGTTGGTGCTTTAAATTATCAAGCTAATAAAAATACAATTCATCTTGAAAATGGTGTTCCTAAACAAGAGTGAGCTATGCCAACAGCTCTACTAACAACAATTAAATTTGAATTTGATTGAAATGAAATTACTAAAAATTTATCAATGTTTATTTCTAGATATGAAACATATCATGTTGCAAAAGATAAAAAACTAAAAGCTAATGGAAATGAAAGTTGAATAGATGAATCTGTGAAATATCAAACTGATTCCGGATTTGAAGCAACAGTATGAAAAGATAATGATTTTGCAAAATGATTAGTAATAAATAATAACATTTGAAAATCTCCTAAAGGCAATTCAGATGAATCACCAGTTAATCAATCTGATCAGCATTTACGTGTAACAGAACTCAACGATAAAGAAGGATATCCAAAAGATGATAAAATTATTGTTAAAAATTCTTTATTTGCTGGCAGATACATTTGAAGAGACAGCAATAATGAACAAAAAGTATTAGAAGGAGCTAAAGCCTTAAACATATACAACACAGGTATTGAAAAATTCGAATTTAAAGATATTAAAGAAAATTAAAAAAATATAAGAAAAACTTAAGTATGCTTGAGTTTTTTTATACTTTTTATTAATGTAATTACTATTAAGTTTTTTGAAAAATATTAAAAAAATAATGAGTTTTCGCAGGCTCATTATTTTAAAAAAATCATTTTTTTACTAGTTTATATCTTTATTTGTTTTATTTTTTTAGGGTTTGAATTTTCAAATTTTATTTTTAAAATTGATTTTCAGAAGAAAATTAAAGCTATAGGTAAAAGTGTAGCTATTAATAAAATTAAAATATTTAATGATATTATCACATATAAGTTATTAGATTTATAAAATAAAGGATATACGAAATCTAAAAATGTATAAATTATTGCTCCACGTCCTTTTACAATTTTGTTATATGATCCTCAATATAAAAATATTGCAAATAATAAATAAAATAGTGAAGTTAGAACAGAAACAGAAATGGTTTTTTTATCAATAGTAATTTCCTTACGCATAATAATTAAGAATACAAAACCAACTATTGGATGTATTGCATGAGTAATAATTGATTTTATTGCATTATAATATGGAGCTTTTCATGTTTTTTTGTCATGAGATATTAATGCTCAATAAACTATAAATGTTATGGTTATAAATACAACAGAGAGAAAAAACATTCGTTTTATTTTCATTGATTCTCTTTCAAGGCCTACTAAAATAAGCATTATGCCAAGAAAAATATTACTTAGGTATGTAAAGAAAAACAAACTTGAAAAATGTTTAAATACTGCTTGCAAGCGAGGAGTATTTGCAATAATGTTATATTTTTCATCATAATAAGTTGTAGCATTTAAAATTATAAAAATAAAAGTTAGTAAAAGAACTATGCTTCCAGAAATTAATAATGCTATATCTAATTTTTTATTGCTATTTTTAAATTCTTTTTTTGTCATTGAACTATTATATACCATTTAATATTTGTTTTTTACACTTAAAAAATCACTATTAATAAAATTAATTTTATTTTTTAAATTCAAAATCTTATTAAAAACTAATATTTTTGAAAGGAAATTTTTAATTACAACTATAAAAAAATAAGAAAATATATTGAATTATTTAAGAAAATAAACAATCAAAATAATTTACTAAAAAACCTATAAAACAGACATTAAATAAAATGAATATATAAATTTAAATGCCAGTAATTTAATATATAATTGAATCATGGAAAATAAAACAATGAAAGAAAATCAAAATAATTTTTTTGGTAGTGGTGCTCCTAAGATTTATAATAGGTCATCAACTAAGAGAAAAAACGCAATATTAGGATTGTCAATTTGCTGATTTATATATGCAATTACTATTGCTTTTATAACTGCAATAATTGTTATTACTTTTGCGAATGCTTTTTTCAAGAGTATACAAAATAACTTACCAGCAATTATTACCTTAGTTATAGCATTTATTGTATTTTTGATATGTATGATTGTAGAACATATACATGGTCCAAGATTAAATTTTTGAGTTCAATTTACCTTAATAACAATTTCAATGATAGGACTAGGATTCTTTCTTTTATCTGGTGCTTTAATCATTCTATTAGATACATATAACAAAGATTTTAATAACTTTGCAGCTATATCTAAAACAATTCTTGTTGTATTAGCACCATTACTTTTTATGGCTTTAATGGGACTTTTAGCTTATTATGACAAAATAAAAATAAACCTTTTATATTCATTTTTAATGGTTGTTGGAATTGGAATGATTTTTATATTCATATTATCATTCTTTGTGTGAAATAGCTGATTAAATGCAGTTTTTCCTGTACTAGGTTTTGCACTTGTTTGTGGTTATATGGCATTTGATTTATGACTTATTACAAGATATAACAAGGCATATGCTAGGACACAAAGCAACAGTCCATTATTAAGTAAGGAAGTTAATAGGTTAGTCATTTACTTTGGCTTCTCTTTAGCTTATAATTACATTATTGCATTATATTACTTAGCCAGAATAATTGCTAAATTTAGAAATTAAAAAATTATCAAAATGGGAGATGTAAAAATCTCCTTTTTTATTAACACATATATAAAAAATAACTTTCAAAAACAAAACTAAAATTATTCTTATGACTTTTTCATATAGTTAAAAATTAATGCTTATTTATGCACAAACTATGCTTTTAAAGATCTTGATTTATCAATTATGAATTTTACTAAAAACCCAATAAATAAGGCTTTTAATAAATAAAGTACTTCGAACAATTATTACATTAATAAATTAGTTTTTTTGATTATTTTGTTTTGTTTTATAATATATTAGTCTTATTATTTAATTTTAATATTAAAATACAACACCGTGTTTATAGTAAGCAAATTAAATAGGAATTACATTTAATTTTGTAAAGGAGAGAAATGAAAGGTGCAAGTTTAAAAACTCGAGAGTTTTTTTATAAATTTGGCAAAAAGTGAAATGATTTTTGAAGCACTAAAGAAATACTTAAAAAGTTTCTATATACCTTGCTTTTATTGGCCATTTATTTAATTATGACAAGTATCAAGTCACCATTTGTAAGTTTTGCTAATATTAGGGGAATTGATGGTGATACATTCTTAAGTACACTTAACTTGATTGGCGGTGGTGGCCTTAGGCAATTTTCATTAGTAGCTTTAGGGATAAGTCCATTTATTAATGCTTCATTGATTATGTCGCTTTTACAAACAAGAGCATTTCCAGCAGTGATGAAATTATCACAAAGCGGACCAGAAGGAAGAAGAAAAATTAATATTATTACAAGAGTTTTAACAATAGTTTTAGCCTTCCCACAATCATTTATGCTTACAAAAGCGCTTAGTGCAGGTGATAATCCTTTTATTAAAATTAATACTTATGGAATGAACATTGATCTTGTATCATATTTCCTCCTTCCATTAATTCTTATTGGTGGCTCTCTATTTTCACTTTTTATAGCTGAGCAAATTACAAACAAAGGTATTGGTAATGGTACTAGTTTAATTATTTTTGTTGGTATTGCATTCCAATTACCTACACAGTTTCAAACAGCATGAGGATTTTATCTTAGTGAATCTGCAACATCAGCTGCTGTTGTAGGCGCATTTAAATTCCTTACATATTTATTTGTTTACTTGTTGCTTTTATTTGTTATTACAATGGTTTACTTAGCTGAAAGACACATTCCTATTCAACAAATTGGTGCGGGTAGAAGTAAAAATATTAAAGACATGGGTAAATTACCTATTAAATTAAATCCTGCCGGTGTTATGCCAATGATTTTTGCTTCAATGATTGTCTCATTACCAATGCTTATAGCTAGAATATTACCTAAGTCAAATACTGGTGGATTGTGAATAAGAGAAAATATGGACTTCTCACAACCTTTAGGGCTTACCCTTTTAGTTGTTTTCACATTCTTCTTCACATTCATTATGGGGCTTCAACAATCAAGAGTTGATAAGATAGCAGAAGACTTTGCTAAAAATTCAACATTTATTCCAGGAATTCAGCCAGGAGAACAAACAGAAGATTATTTAATTGGTATAGTAATGAGACTTTCATTATTTAGCTCATTTTATCTTGTACTTCTTGTTTCATTTCAGTATTTAATGATTATTATCTTGTCTGTACCTACAGCAATGGCTTTTGGCGGAACAGGAATGATGATTCTTGCATCAGTTTCACTTGAAACAATTGATCAGTTTAAAGCAAGAATCAAGTCAAGTCAATTATCAAAACAAAAGAGAATATCAAGAATGGTTTCTGAAAACATTTCTGAACAAAAAACAAACTCAGATACTTTATCAAACAACAATAATATTAGTAAAAAGAATGTCAATTTACCTAACAACGAGGATGGCTTATTATGATAAAAAGTAAAAAAATATTTCCTAATTTAATATTTATGGGTCCTCCAGGTGTTGGAAAAGGGACAATAGCAGCTATTATTGCAGATGAATATCAACTTGTTCATCTTTCAACAGGTAATGTTTTCAGAGCTGAAATAAGTTCAAAAAGCGAATTAGGCCTTAAAGTAGCTAAAATAGTTGAATCAGGAGGCTATGTTCCTGATGATATAACAAACGAAATTGTTAAAAAGGCATTGGATTTTTATTCTTCACAAGGCAAGATTGTAATTCTTGATGGCTATCCAAGAACAATTTCTCAAAGTGAATTTCTTGATTCTATTCCTAATTTTAACTACGAAGTTATTGAGCTTCATGCGCCTGATGATTTGATACTAAAAAGACTTAATGGTAGACGTTTTTGTCCAAATTGTAAAGCAAGTTTTCATGTCGATTTTATGCCATCAACAAAAGGCAATTATTGTGATAAGTGTGATAGTGAATTAATGACTAGAAAAGATGATTCTCTTGAATCTATTAAAAAACGTCAAGAGGTTTACAAAAGTCAAACTGAGCCATTACTTAATTATTATAGTGAAAAAGGAAATATTCATACCTTTGATGCATCAGGCAATGCAGAAAATACAGCTCATTTAATTGTAAAAACAATTGAACACTTATAATATTTCAAAACACATTGTTAATGCTATTTGCAGAATTTAAAATAAGCTTTCCATTAATTGATATAAAAATGCACCCAATATTTCTTGGTTGCATTTTATTTAATAATTTTTAGCATCTAAATGAGCTTTACGAAATTCAATTTCTGTTTCAACTATTTCTTCAATTGTGGTGTAAATTTTATAATTTAACCCATTGCATAATTTTTCATTTGATGCAACCAACATGTCAGGATCTCCATTACGCCTTGCTCCAAATTCTATATTTAACTTTTTATTTAGTTTTCTTTCAAAAGCTTTTACTATTTCTAAGTTTGAATATCCTTTTGAGCTACCAACATTGTAGTAAAATGATTTATTTTCTTTAATCATTTTCTTGGCCACTAAAATATGTAATTGAGCCAACTCAACAACATAAATATAATCTCTTATACATGTACCATCGAATGTTGTATAATCATTGCCAAAAATTTTAAATTCAGGAATTAATCCGAAAACATAATAACTTAAAGCAGGAATTATGTGTGTAGGCTTTTTATTATCTTTAGTTAAATAACCTATTTTTTTGCTTCTAGATGCGCCAGCAACATTAAAATATCTCAAAAATGTATATTTGAAATTAGGATTTGAAACTGCATAATCAACAATTATTTCTTCACCAAAAAATTTTGTTTTGCCATATGGACTAACAGGATTTTTTAAATCATCCTCACAAAAATACCCATTATGTTGTGAATTATTGCCATAAACTGCAGCTGACGATGAAAATACAAGATTATTAACATCATATTTTTTCATTGTTTTTAAAACATTAATAAGTCCTTGTATATTAGTTTCATAATATTTTAAGGGATGTTCAACACTTTCGCCAACTTTTATAAGCCCTGCCAAATAGATAACTACGTCAATTTTGTTATCTTTAAATGTTTTATCTAACATATCAATGTCTAAAATATCGCCCTGAATAAATTTATTTTTTACATCAACGAATTCTCTAAATCCTGTTGATAAATTGTCATAGATAATAGCATTATCTTCACCTTCAATATTAATTTGTTCAGCTACATGACTACCAATATAACCAGCGCCACCAATAAGTAAATATGTCATAACTCTCCTTTATTTTTAAAAATAAAATCAATGTCTTTTTGCAAATTGTTTGAATATTTAGTAGAATAACCATATGATTTATTCATAAGTCGAAGCAAAAAAATTGTTATTAATTAAATTTGTAATAAGATTATAATCTTTTATTCAAAAATAAAGGAGTTAATATGCATAATAAACCAAAAATAAGTGTACTTATACCTTGTCACAACATTGAAGAAAAACCTTATTTTTCATTAAAAAGTGTATTAAAAAATCGCTATGAAAATATGGAAATACTATTATTAAATGACTATTCAACTGACAATACATTGAAAATTTTAGAAAATTATGCTAAGGAAGATAAAAGAATTAAAGTATATGATTTGAAAGATTATTATGAACATGTTGGGCTTGGATTTAATAGCCACTTTTTAGCAGAGAAATCAACTGGGGATTATTTTATTTTCGTTGATGACGATGACAAAATTAGTTCGAAAATGATAGAAAAATTTGTTGAAAACATGGATCAAGATTACGATGTTCTAGCTTGTGGATATAAAATCAGCATGCAAGTTTCTAAAAGTAGGTATTGTAGAACATTCACTTTTCCACTTTTTCGTAGATTTAATTACAATAATCCAATAGAATTTTGTATATTTGGAGACATATACCGATGGGCAAAAATGATTAAAAGATCTTATTATTTTGATTTAGTTGAAAAGTATGGTTTAAAATTCGATGGTTCAATTTATGAAGATGTTAGATATACTTGAATGATCCTTTTATCAGCTTCAAAGTTTAAATTTTTAAATAAAAAACTTCTAACATATCAACTGAGAAAAAACTCTATTAACACAAGTGTTAAGGATATATATAAAAAAATAGACACTCTATTTGACTCTTATGATTATGCAATAGACCAAATAAAAAGATTAAATTTATTAGACTCAAGTGAAAAATTTTCATTGTTAAAAAGCACATTTTTAATCTGGCCTTTATCATTTTCATATTGAAGTCGTTTTTTACAAGGCATATCAAAAAAAGAATATAAGCAAAAAGTTCATGAAAGAATTCAAAGGTTTATAGATCGTAATGATATTAAACTTTCAAACAAATATTTAAAACCTTTATCTAAATTCTTTTATAAGCATGCACTAAAGATTTTTAATTTAAAAGAAAAAAATAACTAATAAAATTAAATTGTTGCTTAGAACATTATAGTTTTAAGCATATTTTTTTATTACATAATAATTACTAAAAAATCTATTTTATAGGTATTTTTGAATTTATCAAATATAAGCTCCTAGCTTTTTTATTGTTAGTATTTACTTTAAGAATGAATAGAATTATAAATTCTATTTTATTTTCAAAGCTAAAGCTTTTTTATGATAAAATAAATATTATTTTATTTGCATCTTTAAGGAGGCTATCATGATTACAGTTAAAAGTACTCGTGAAATAGAACTAATTACTAAAAGTTGCAAAATCTTGGCAGAGGTCAAATCAGTTTTATATGATCTTGTAAGACCAGGCGTTTCATTAAAAGAAATTGATCGTCATGCTTTTAATGAAATAGTAAAAAGAGGTGCTCAACCTGCATTTAAAGGTCTTTATGGCTTTCCAGCCACAGCTTGCATCTCTGTTAATGACGAATTGATTCATGGCATTCCATCAAATTATGTAATTAAAGATGGGGATGTTGTAAAAATTGATCTAGGTTGCACTTATCAAGGATACAATAGTGATTCTGCCTTTACAAAAGGTGTTGGAAACATAAGTGAAAATGATAAGAAAATAATAAGAGTTGCTAAAGAATCTTTTGAAGCAGGATTAGCTGCTATTAAAAAAGGTGCCAGAATAGGCGACATAAGTTATGCAATTGGTCAAGTAATCAAAAAAAATAATTTATACACACCAGATGAGTATTGTGGTCATGGAATAGGTAGAGAAGTTCACGAAGAACCTAATGTTTTTAATGATGGTAAAAAAGGAACTGGTCCGCTATTACGTGATGGCATGGTTATTTGCATAGAACCAATGATTTTACAAAAAAGCAAAAGGATATATGTAAAAAAGGATAAATGAACAGTAGTTAGTGCTGAACATTTGAATTCCGCACATTATGAACATACCGTTTTAATAAAAAATGGGAAAGGTGTTGTATTAACGAAAGGAATCTAATAAATGGCTAAAGACGCTATTAAAATTAGAGCAAAAGTTAAAGAAATTTATTCAACGGATGAATATTTAGTTGAACTTGAAAGTGGTCAGGAAATTAAAGCTAATATCTCAGGTAAAATGCGTGTAAATCACATTAGAATCTTACCTGGCGATGAAGTAGATGTAGAACTTAGTCCATACAATTTACTTCGGGGCAGAATTACCTATCGCCACAATAAATAAGGAGACTAGTTATGAAAGTTAGAGCAAGCGTAAAGAAGATGTGCAAAGACTGTCGTATTATTAAAAGAAAAGGTGTTATTAGAGTTATTTGCTCTATTCCAAAACACAAACAAAGACAAGGATAGGATATAAATGGCTAGAATTTTAAATATTGAAATACCAAACAATAAACGTGTTGTTATTTCATTAACATACATTTATGGTATCGGTAGAACAAAGGCACAAGAAATTTGTGCACAAGCAAAAATTGACGAAAACATCAGAGTTAAAGATTTATCAGAAACACAATTAAGTGTAATAAGAGAAATTGCAAAAGGCTATGTTACAGAAGGCGATTTACGTAGAGAAACTTCATTAAACATCAAACGTTTAATGGAAATTAAATGCTACAGAGGCATTCGTCATCGTAAAGGATTACCAGTTAGAGGTCAAAGCACAAAGAGTAATGCTCGTACAAGAAAAGGACCAAGAAAAACTGTTGCTGGTAAGAAATCAACTAAATAGTTAGGGAGAAGTTATGGCTAAAAAAACAAAGAAAAAGAACATAACCAATGGTGTTGCTCACATCCATTCAACTAATCAAAATACAATCGTAACATTTGCTGATGAACAAGGTAATGTAATTGCATGAAGTAGTTCTGGTGCTATCGGTTATAAAGGTACAAAGAAAAAAACACCTTATGCAGCTGGTTTAGCAGCTCAAGCAGCTTCTGAAGCAGCTAAAGAACAAGGTATTAGAAGTGTTAGAGTTGAACTTAAAGGTTTAGGTTCAGGTAAAGATGCGGCTCGTAAACAAATTGAAGTGTCAGGAATTACAGTTACAGAAATTAAAGATGTGACCCCAGTTCCTCACAATGGAACAAGACCTCCAAAACGTATTCTTAAACGCGAAAAAATGAAATAAAAGGAGAGTATAACTTATGGAAAGAATGTCTAAATTAGATTACTTACAAGTAGGTAACTCTGCAAATGAAAATAATCCAAATGAAGTTACATTTTCACTTAAACCACTTGAAAGAGGATTCGGTAATACACTTGCTGTAGCTCTTAGAAGAGTCGTTTTATCAAATATAACTTCACTTGCTTTATTTGCGATTAGAATCGAAAATGTAAGTCATGAATTTCAAACAATTTCAGGTATTGTAGAAGATGTTACTGCAATAATTATGAATCTTAGAAAAGTTAAGTTCTCATATGACCCTGAATTTATCGATGATGGAAAAATTATTAAAGCTACTTTGAAATCAGATCAAATTGGTGTTGTAACATCAAAAAGCATTGATGTTGAAAACCCATCTGTAGAAATTATTAATAAAAGCCAAGAGATTGCAACAATTCAAAAAGGTACATTGAACATTGAACTTTACTTGCGTCCAGGCAGAGGGTTTGTTTCTAATGAAGAAAACAAGAAGTTCATTCAAAATGACTCATTATTTGCTTCAAAAATTGAATCAAATATCAAAAAAGGCTTATTTATAGCTACAGACAGCAATTTTAGTCCAATTGAAAAAGTTAAATATGATGTTCAAGAATTAAACTCATCAAGCAACAAAATTGAAGAAGAGTTATTATTCACTATAACAACTGATGGTACTGTAAGTGCAAAAAATGCTCTTGCACAAGCATCTGAGATTTTAATTGCTCATATTGCTATTATTGGTGATGTTGATAAAATGTCTGCTGATATTTTTGTAGAAGAGAAAGAAATTAAGTCTGATGTTATTGAAAATGATCTTGACATTAGCCAATTAGGTCTTTCAGTTCGTTCATTGAACGCCCTTAGAAGAATTGGCAAAATGAAGGCATCTGAAGTAGCAGCTATGACTTGAGAAGAATTAGAACAAACTAAAAATCTTGGTCGTAAATCACTTGATGAAATTCAAGAGTGTTTGAAATTAAATGGCTTTACTCTTAGTAAAGGAGATGAATAATGGCAAATCCAACACAAATTTATAGTCGTGACACTAAATGAAGAAAAGGTGTTTTAAGAACACTTGTAAGTGAATTATTTGCAAAAGGTCGTATTACAACAACTTTAACAAGAGCTAAAGAATTACGTAGACATGCTGAAAAACTTATTACAAAAGCTAAAAAACCTACATTAGCTAACCGTCGTATGGTTGCAAGTTTCTTGCGTTCTACAATGGTAAATGAAAAGGTAGATGTACTTAAACACTTATTTGACACAATTGCACCCGCATATGCTAACAGAAACGGCGGATACACAAGAATTTATAAACTTGTTAACCGTTTAGGCGACAATGCGCCTATGGCTATCATTGAATTAGTTAAATAATTCATTAAAATTTCATCCATGAATAATTATTACTAAAAAATTCAAGTTTCATCTTGAGTTTTTTATTTATTTTTGGCTATAAAATAGGTAAATAAGTAAATTTTATTGATGTCATTATTTCAAGCAATAATATTAAATTTTTGTGCCATTAAAAATAACTTTAATAATATAATTAAGTTTATGATAAAGATTAAAAATTTAGTATTTAAATATCCCCGTTCAAAAAAGAATGCTATAAACAAATTAAATTTTGAAATTGAAAAAGGAAAATATATTGCTATTTTAGGACACAATGGTTCAGGCAAAAGTACATTTTCAAAACTTTTAGTAGCTCTTTATAAACCAGAAGCAGGGACAATTCAAATTGATTCAACGGTTATTGAAAAGAAAACTATTAGAGAAATCAGAAAAAAAGTAGGAATTATTTTCCAAAATCCTGATAATCAATTTATTGGCGCATCAATTGAAGATGATATTGCTTTTGGTCTTGAAAATAAACTTATGCCACGTAAAGAAATGAAACCTATTATTGAAAAACTTTCTGCATTAGTAGGAATGGATAAATATTTGTCAAAAACCCCACAATCACTTTCTGGCGGTCAAAAACAAAGAGTTGCAATAGCGTCTGTTTTAGCTCTTGATCCTGAAATAATTATTTTTGATGAAGTAACTAGTATGCTTGATCCATTAGGAAAAAGAAAAATACTTGAAATTATCCGTGATATTCAAAAACAAAAGAATAAAACTTTGATTTCAATAACTCATGATATGGATGAAGCTATATTAGCTGATGAGTGTTTAGTGTTTTCAGGTGGTGAATTAGTTGCCCAAGGAACACCAAGCGAAATTTTAAATAACAAAGAGATTATTGAACTTGCTAAAATTGACTCACCATTCATTTATAAACTAAGCGAAAAAATAAATGGCATTAAACCAACATATGATGAGAAGGAGTTGTTAGAACAATTATGCAAATAAACATTAAAAATTTATCACACTCTTTTTTATCAAAAACACCAGCAGAATTCAAGGCCGTTAATAGTGCTTCATGTGTTATTAATCAGGGTGAATTCATAGGAATAATAGGACAGACAGGTAGTGGTAAAACAACATTTATTGAACATTTAAATGGTTTAATATTACCTACTGAAGGCTCTATAGAATGAATTTTTCAAAACGAAAAATTTGACAAGGAAACAAAAACAAATACTAAATTTATGGATAAAGTAATTGTTGATTTAAATCCAACAAAAGTCCGTAACAATAAAGTTAAAAAACCAAAAAAAGTAAAGAAAATAAAACAAGCTAAATCAATTCGCAAAAGAGTAGGTGTTGTTTTTCAATTTGCTGAATATCAGCTATTTGAAGAGACTATTGAAAAAGATATAGCCTTTGGCCCTCGTAGTTTTGGTGTAGGAAAAAAAGAAGCTTTTGAAAGAGCTAAAAAATATTTACTTGAAGTTGGGCTTGATGAAACTTACCTTAAAAAATCTCCTTTTGACCTATCTGGCGGTCAAAAAAGAAGAGTAGCTCTTGCAGGAATATTAGCTATGGAGCCTGATTTTTTAATAGCTGATGAGCCAACAGCAGGACTAGATCCTGTAGGTGTTGTTGAAATTCTTAATATCTTTAAAAAATTACACGAAAAAGGCAAGACAATAATAATTGTCACGCACGATCTTGACAATGTATTAGAATATACACAAAGAGTTCTAGTATTTAAAGAAGGTTCTATTGTTCGAGATGGTGAAACTTATGAAGTTTTAAAAGATGTTGATTTCTTGAACAAAAATTACATGGAGCCACCTAAGCTTTTAGCATTTACTTCTAAATTACAAGCTAATAATATTCCTGTGCCAAAAGTAAAATCTATTGATGATTTAGCCACTTTTTTAAATAAGTTTTTAAAAGAAAAGGAGGTTAAATAATGAATGGCAATTATAGTCGTTATGTAATGCAAAATTCTTTTGTTCACAAACTAGATCCAAGATTCAAAATAATTTTTGCAGTTATTTATATTATTATTACATTTATAGCTTATGATTTTATTACTTTAGCGATTCTTCTTGCTCCTATTATTGTTCTTCATATAATAGCCACTAAAAATGTTACTTCATTGTTTAAATTTATGATAATGCCTCTTTTTATTGGTTTTTTCATTTTTTGAGTGAACATTTACACTATGAAATACAAGATATATGAACCAGATGGTTCATGAACTAATGAATATGCTAAATTGAAAGATTGATATCCTTTTCCTATTTCACTTGGTGGTGATTTTCATATTTCATGAGAAGCTATAGCCAGAACACTTGGATTAATGCTAAGAGTTTACATTTTAATAATTGTTACTACTCTTATGGTTGCTACAACTCAACCAACCTTGTTATCTAGAGCACTTGAAGATTTATTTTTACCTCTTAAATTATTATTTATACCGACACATGTCATTGTAATGATTATTTATATTGCACTTAGATTTATTCCTACATTGTTAGAAGAAGCTAAAAGAATAACTAAGGCACAAGCTAGCAGAGGTGTTGATTATAAAAATGGTAAATTTAAGGACAAAGTTAAATCATTTACAACATTAATTATTCCATTATTTGTAAGTGCTTTTTCTAAAGCTGAAGATCTATCAAATGCAATGGAAACTAGAGGATATGATCCTTATGCAAAGAGAACTAAATATAGAATAATAATTCCAACTTGACGTGATTTAATATTATTCATTCTTACAATATTTGTTGTTGTTTATGTTGCTCTTATTCGTGAACAAATTTGACCATGAAGCAATTTAGATTTTCAAATTAATGCATCATTTAACTATTAATAACATGATAATAAAAATACAAACTTTGTTGGTTTGTATTTTTTTATTGCCTTATTTATAGATATATAAGACTAATTATTAAATATTTTCTTTATTTGATCTCGTGTCAATTTAGCTTCTTGTGCTATTTGAATTAAAACTTTTCTTACTGCATATAATTTTTTATATGCCTCACTTGATTTTTGATATAAAGGAGACAAAAAATTTGATTCTGTGAATTTAAATAAGTTATTAATTCTTGATACAAGCTCTTCAAATTTTGCAAGCAATTCATTATTATTTTTTTCTTTTAATTTAGCTTTAATATTTTCAACATTTTTTACAAAATTAACATTTTGATGACTATTAAGTTTAGAGTTATTTTTAAAATTATTAAATAATGTTAGATAGTTAAGTGTTTCCCATAACATATTATATGTTGCATGAGAATGGTTATGATCAATAGAAGCTGAATTATAATTATTGCTATTATAATTTTTGAATTTAGCATTAATAAATTCGTCTTTGTCAACTAATTTATTCTTATTAGAATCAATAAATAAAATAGAAAGATTACTATAATCGCTTTCAATTCAATTAGCCCATTCTTCAGACTTAAATAAAACCCCTTTTAAATTATCATCAAAAGCTTTAAAAATAATTTTTGAGTTATCATCAAATTCTTTGTTAGTAAAATAATTTAAGAATTGATTTAAATTATTTTGAAATTGTTTATTAAAATCTTTTATTATTGTGCTAAGTGATTCAAAAAGATTTTTAATTATAAATTCATCTGAATAATCAAAAAAAGTGTTTCTTATAATATTTAAAAATTCAGCATCATTTTTAGATTCATCATAAAAATTCTTCATCAACTTATCTAATTGTTCATTATTATTTTTGCCCAAAAATAGATCAATAATTTTTTCTTTAAAATCGTTATTTGATTCATAATTATTGTCTATTTTGTTTGCAAAAAAATTATTTTTTACATTTTTGATTTCATTTTTATATTCCATAATCAGATTATTTAAGTTATTATTAGAACTTTCAGGTTTTTTATCTTTACTTTTTGAGCTATTGCCACAACTAACTAATATTAATGGTAATGCTATTGTGCTTATGTTTAGTGTTAAAAGTTTTTTGTATGTATTTTTCATTTTTTTATCCTTATTTTATTATTATTACTTATTTAAAAATTAATATGTGAATTATGATAAAAATTATCAATTTTCTATTTTGAATTAAAATTATTATAATGTTTATTTTATAACGTAAGGAGAAAATATGAAGAGATTTTATGTTATTGGAAATTGAAAGATGCACAAGACTTTCACAGAAACTCTTGAATTCTTTGAGTTATTTCAATATTCTTACAAAAAATATTTGAAAAACAATCCTAATTTAGCGCCTTATGTTAATAATAATGTTTTTGCAGTAGCTCCTGCCCATTGTAATCTTGCTTCTTATTTTACTAATAAGGTGCCAGAATTAAAATTATGTAGCCAAAATATGTCAAAAAATGAAGAAGGGGCATTTACAGGGGAAGTTAGTGCTAGAATGTTACAAGATTTAAATGTAACTTTTGCAATCTGTGGGCATTCTGAACGTAGAATGTATCATTCAAGCCATGAAAATGATGAAAGCATTAACAAAAAAATTATTCAGTGCGTAAAATACAATATAACTCCAATTATTTGCGTTGGAGAATCTAGAGAAGCACACTCTTCAGGAAACACAAAAGAGGCTATTAGAAAACAATTAAGAGTATTGCTTAATGAAGTTAATATTGAAAAAGTAGTTATAGCATATGAGCCAATATGATCAATAGGCTCTGGAAAAACACCTACACCAAGTGAAGTTGAAAATGTTTGTGCTATGATTCATGAATTGACTAGTCCTAATATACCTGTTTTGTATGGTGGAAGTGTTAATGCTAATAATGTCAATGATTTTGTAAACTTGGATAATGTGAATGGTTTTTTGGTAGGATCTGCAAGTTTAGAAATTGACTCATTTCTTAAGCTTATTTCTGTTAATGCGGGAGACAAATAATAAAACTGTCAATTTTGACAGTTTTTTACTAAAAAAATAATATTTTAAGGAATTTTTTATATGTTCTATATTATGAAATATTTTAAAGTGTTAACTTTGTTATAATTATTTCATTAAATATAGATAAGTCTACTTTTAATTAGTAAAAGAGGAATTTATATGAATAAATTTAAAAAAATTTTGATTGCTGCATCTGCTGGAATTTTAATAGCAGCAGGAGCAATTTCTTTACCTTTTATCATATCTAATAAAAACAATGAATCATCTAAACAAAGAGAAAATTCAAATAATAATAATAATAAACTAGATTTTGAAACAAAATTTAAAAATTTAGTTAAACAAATTAATGAGTCTAAAAATATCAATGAAACACAAAAAAGTGACCTTAATAATTTAATTAGCGAAATAAACACTCTCAGAGACAAAAAAGATAAAACATGAATTCCAAAAGTTAATGAACTTGAAGAAAAATTTAACAAATACTCTGTTAAAAAAGCTGAATTAGAGAATTTGAACTCAGAAGAATCTACAGCTGAAACAAAATTTAAAAATTTAGTTAAACAAATTAATGAGTCTAAAAATATCAATGAAACACAAAAAAGTGATCTTGATAATTTAATTAGCGAAATAAACACTCTCAAAGACAAAAAAGATAAAACATGAATTCCAAAAGTTAATGAACTTGAAGAAAAATTTAACAAATACTCTGTTAAAAAAGCTGAATTAGAGAATTCGGACTCAGAAGAATCTACAGCTGAAACAAAATTTAAAAATCTAGTTAAACAAATTAACGAGTCTAAAAATATCAATGAAACACAAAAAAGTGATCTTAATAATCTAATTAGTGAAATAAACACTCTCAAAGACAAAAAAGATAAAACATGAATTCCAAAAGTTAATGAACTTGAAGAGAAATTTAACAAATACTCTGTTAAAAAAGCAGAATTAGAGAATTTGGACTCAGAAGAATCTACAGCTGAAACAAAATTTAAAAATTTAGTTAAACAAATTAATGAGTCTAAAAATATCAATGAAACACAAAAAAGTGATCTAAATAATTTAATTAGCGAAATAAACACTCTCAGAGACAAAAAAGATAAAACATGAATTCCAAAAGTTGATCAGTTAGAGGAGCATTTTAATAGAATTAATCAGCAAAATTTACAAAGTCTAAAAAAAGAATTAGAAGAAATAAATAAAGAGCGTGAAAAAACAATTATTGATCTTAATGCTAAGCTAATTGAGCATTGAAAAAATGAAGATTGATATGATAGAACAACATATTTAAAAGATGAAGAAATAAAATTTGTTAATAAGTTAAAGGAACAAACATTAAAACAAATAGTTAATTTACAAGATGAAGCTAATAAAGCAGAAAATCAAAATATTGATAAAATACAATCTTTTATTAACCTTGCTAAAGAAAACAATGAATATATTAAAGAATGGTTTGCTATTTTTAATATATATAAAGAAAAAACTATTTTTGAAGAATTATCTTTTAATTATGTTTTCTTAAAAACTATTGACGAATATAAGCAATTTATGGAAGAATTGGATAAAAATCTAGATAAAATAAATAAAGAAATAAATCTAATAATTAATAATGGAGAGAACACACCAACTGTTGAAGAATTCAAAAAATATGTTGAAGCACATGATAATTTAAAAAAGATTGTAGATGATGAATATCATAAATTAGAAGAAAAAACTAAAGCCATAGATTTAAAAGAAGAATTGAGAAAAGTTGTAACATGATACGAAAAGTCATTCCCATTTATTGAACCTTATTGATATGTTGCTTTAACAAAAGAAGAGTTATTTTCTCGTTGACTTCGTGATAGGCATAATGAATTAAATCAATTTTATAATTTCAATATAAAATCTGTATACGAAAATGATAAAAAAATAAAAGAACTTGAAAATATGGAAAGAATAAAGCTTTTATTTGATATAGAACATTTTAAAAAGTCTGTCATTGAAAGTAAAGATAATTATTTAAAATCTAAAGAATATGAAGATGATGAAAAATTTCAGAAACATAAAGTAAAAGATCCATTAACTGTTTTTAATTATTTTAAAAAATGAAAAGAAATCATTGAGTCAGAAGAATTGAAAGAATACTTAAAAAATGATAAATATGAAAACGCCATTCAAATATACAAAAAAGATGGTAAAACGGAACCAGTTGAAAATGGCGAATATGAAATTTATTGAAAAATAGATGATATTTCAATTTGAGAAAATGAAAAATTTGAAGAATTAAAAAGAATAACTACCCCAAGCGATACAAATAAACCAATACTAGTTAAAAAGAATAGATATAGATTTTTACAAGATGTAGTTTATAAAGGCATGGTGGCAAATGATGCTGATTCCTATTTTATATATAGAATTTATGACAAACTATATGCATGAGCTTCTCAATTTATTAGTATTTGAGGGCAAGAATTAACAAAGATATCTTCTTTGATGATAAAACCTAATGATGAATCTTCAAGTCAAATTAATAAAAATATTTTTAATTTGACTCAAGAAGAATTTTTACAAAATTATACTAGAGAATATTTAAATGAATTATGTAAGTTTGCTGACCGAAATGAATATGCAATTGTCGAATACATTAAAGAAATTATTTTAAGAAAATTTGAAGAATATAAATCTACTGATAAAAAAACGCAAATTAATAATTATTGAAGACCAAAATTAGATTCAATTTATAATGAATTTGTTAAAAGAGATAATGAAAATTCTTTTATTAAAATGCAAGCTAAAAGTGCAGATGAAATATTAGATTTTAGAAAAGAATTCGAAACATGACTAGCGCAAGTTGAAAACAACTAGTTCTATAAAAAAATATAATATGTTTGGATATGATTTTAAGTTATCAATTAAAATAGTGATACTTAAACAAAAGCAGCTGAAGAAAAATTTAAAAATGATGAAAAAATCAAACAATTTTAAAGAAAAATAGATTGCTAAATAATGATGAATGTAATGACTTGTTTATTGAACGTGAAAAAGTTATTAAGCAAATTGAAACTGATAAATAGTATAACTTATATAGCTATACTTTTTTTATTAACTTTAACATAAGCATAATTTAATTGCATGCACAAATCAGTAAACAAATTCATAACGTTTATAAAAGGAAGATTTATAAAATATTTTAATTAAAAGTATAAAAAACCTTAGCTATAGCTAAGGAATTTTATTAATAATTAATATCCGCTTGTTGAACTTTTTCCTTCGATAATTGCAACTGATCTACTTGTTCCAAAACGATCAGAACCAGCTTTATTCATTTTTATTAAATCATCGATATTTGCAATACCACCAGCAGCTTTAATTAATAATTTGTCACCACAAACACTTTTCATTATTTCAACATCAGATAAAGAAGCTCCTCTTGATGAAAAACCTGTTGAAGTTTTAATAAATTCGGCGCCTGAAGCCATAACTATTTCAGTTGCTTTTCTAATTTGTTCATCAGTTAATAATGCAGTTTCAATAATAACTTTTAATGTGTGCGAACCACAAGCTTTTTTAACTGCTTTAATGTCTTCAAGAACATAATCATAGTTACCTTCTTTAAGTTTACCAATTTGAATAACCATGTCAATTTCATCAGCTCCAGCTTTAATAGCTTCAGCAGCTTCAAAAGCTTTACATTGAGTTAACATAGCCCCAAGAGGGAAGCCTATAACTGATGTAATTCCTACAGAAGTACCTGCAAGTTTTTCTTTTGCATAAGGAACAAGTGAAGAGTTAACACAAACTGTTTTAAAGTCGTATTTTATAGCTTCATTAGTTAATTTGTCAATATCCTTTTCAGTAGCATCAGCCATTAAAAAAGTATGATCTATCAATTTATTGTATTTTTCCATAATATAAGTCCAATTTTCTATTTTAATCTATCAATAATAATTATATTTTCAACTTGCTTAGAGCTAATTCTATAAGCTTGAGCAAGCTCACTAACTAGTGATTTGTCGATTGGTTTTGATGAGTAAAGAGTGAATAGCTTTTCGCCTTTTTTTACTGATTCATTGGTCTTTTTGGCTAATGATATCCCTGCTTCAAAATCAATTTTATCTTCTTTTGTTGCTCTACCGGCCCCAAGTTTCATGGCTACTATGCCAAATGTTAAAGCATCAAAAATTTCTAAGAAACCATCTTCTTCAGCTATTACTTCAAGAGAATACTTAGGGTTTCAGAAATTTTTATCTTTAAGGGCTTTAACATCACCACCTTGAAGTTCGATAAATTCATAAAACTTTTCAAGAGCTTTACCGTTTTTAATAACCTCATCAACAAGTTTAAGTCCTTCTTCATGGCTTTTAACAATTTTTGATTGTTCCATGATTGTTGCACATGATGAGTAAACTAATTCATTGAAGTCTGCTGGGCCCTTGCCTTCTAGTGTTCAAATAGCTTCTAAAACTTCATTTTTATTACCAATTTCGCGTCCAATTGGTCTTGACATATTAGTAATTTCAGCTCTAACATCTACATTCAATTCTTTACCAATTGAAATCATTGTTCTTGCTAATTCTCTGGCAGAATCCGGGTCCTTCATGAATGCTCCATTACCACATTTAACATCAAGTAATATTGCATCACTACCAGTTGCTAATTTTTTAGACATGATACTTGATGCAATTAGAGGAATTGATTGTACACAAGAAGTCACATCTCTAAGTGCATAAATTTTCTTGTCTGCTGGAACAAGTGAAGCACTTTGACCAATAACTGCAATTTTGTTATTTTTAACTTGATTAATGAACTGTTCATCAGTTAATTCAACACTAAAACCAGGAATTGATTCAAGTTTGTCAATAGTTCCACCAGTGTGTCCTAACCCTCTACCTGACATTTTTGCAACTGGAGCACCAAGCGCAGCACAGATTGGAGCAACTGCTAAAGTTGTTTTATCACCAACTCCACCAGTTGAATGTTTATCAACTTTTATACCTGGTATTGATGATAAGTCCATAACATCTCCTGAATGCATCATAACTTTAGTGAAATGAGCTAATTCAGCAGGTTTCATACCTTGAAACATAACTGCCATTAAGAAAGCAGACATTTGATAATCTGGCATTGTACCTTTAGTATAAGAAGTTAATAAAAATTCAATTTCTTTATTATCTAAGGATTCGCCATGTCTTTTTTTCTCAATTAAATCTACTATACGCATTTTGTTCTTTCTATTGCGCTAATTCTAGAGCAATTTTCATCATATTTGTGAATGCTGATTGTCTTTCTTCTGGAGTTGTTTCTTCATGTGTTATTAAGTTATCACTAATTGTTAATAAACAAGCTGCTTTTTTACCTAATCTTTCTGCATTTGTAAATAAAGCATAACTTTCCATTTCTACACAATCTGCTTGAGTTTCTTTAATTCTTTCTTCAAGAGGTACTGATGAGTAAAATACATCAGAAGAGTGAGCTCTAACTTTTGTTAAAGGAATATTTAATTCTCTTGCATGTTTTTCTAATTCTTCATTTAGTTCAACACTTGGGTAAGCTACACTAGAGTGGTCATTTACAACAAGTCTTCTAAATGCATTTGAATCTGAATAACATGAGTCAACTAGGACAGTGTCATAAAGTTTTAAATCTGCTTTGTATGAACCAGCTGAGCCAATTCTAACAATTTTTTCAACCCCATAAAAGTTGAATAATTCATAACTGTAAATACCAATTGATGGGCAACCCATACCACTAGCAGCTATTGTTATTTTTCTGCCTTTGTATGTTCCTGTAAACATCAACATATTTCTTACAGTATTAACAATTTCATAGCCTTCATCCAAAAATGTATCAGCTATATATTTTGCTCTTAGTGGGTCTCCAGGCATTAAAACTACTTTTGCAATTTGACCAGCCTTAGCATTAATGTGTGGTGTCATATTTTTCTCCTTCATTTAAAAATTAACTTAAGTGTGAATTTCTAAGAATAGTAATAATAACTTAAGTTAATGGCAATTAAAATTATTTAAAAAATATTAGATTAAATGCATTTAAATTTTACCACAATAAATAATGATGATGTTTGATAAACAAATATTACAAAAAATGACTAATTTATCTTTTTTAAAGGTTTATTTGTTAAAACTTTACCACAATAAAATAAAGTGACTTAAGGTCATTTTTTAGAAAATTAATTACATAAATTTAATAATTATTAAAAGTGTTGTTAATTAATAAATTTAATTGATATTTATAAATAAATAATCATTTATGAAAATGTTTTTGTTTTACTTATTTTTTAATATGATTAATAAGCACTATTTAGCAAGAATTTGTATAAAAGGAGGAATTTATGTATAAAAAATCTATTGTTTTTAGTGATGTTGACGGAACTCTTTATGCAAGAGATAATTATGTTTCAAATTTTAACTTAGATATTATCAAAGGCAATAATTTAAGTTTTAATATAGCAACAGGCAATCCTATTTGTCCTAGAATGATCAAATTAGCAAAATTAACAAATGCTGATTACATTATTGGTTCTTCTGGTGTTCAAATTTATGATTATAAACATAATAAATTTGTCAAGGAAGATTACATTAATCCAGAAGCTGTAAGTCAAGTTTTCTCAATTCTTAAAAAACACAGCATACCAGCTGCAGCATGATCAAGCAAAATATTTTATGTTTTTAGAGAAGATGAAAAAGAATTCTTAAACAAAATTTATTTTAGATACGAAAGCTTCGATCAATTTACAGTTTACAATGAAGGCGATGAAATACTACCAGTTTCTAAGATAGAAGTTTATTTTGAACATATAGATAACATTGATAATCTTATTGGCGATCTTGAAAAACTAGATTGTAAATTAATTAAAACCCATATGAATCTTGAAATTCTTCCAAAAGGTGGTTCAAAAGGTGAAGCCATTGTTTGAATGCTAGAAAACATTTTTAAGAATCATTCAAAGGAAGAAATAATGGTAATTGGTGATAGTGAAAATGACTTTTCAATGTTCAAAAGATTTAATTACTCATATGCTATGGATAATGCAAAAGATGAAGTTAAAGAAAAAGCTAGCTTTGTCACAAAAGCTGTTCAAGAGCATGGATTAGGATATGCAATTCTTGATTATTTAGAAAAATTCAATAAAGAAGTCAACAATAAATAATTTTATATATTTGCCTATAAAACAGGCAAATTTATTATTTTTTTATAAGAAGAAGGAATAATATTATGGCAAAATTTATAGATCAAGTTAAGCTAACATTAGTAGCAGGAAAAGGCGGAGACGGTATTATTTCCTTTCGTAGAGAAGCCCATGTGGATAAAGGTGGTCCTAATGGCGGAGACGGCGGAAAAGGCGGTGATATCTATTTTGTAGGCGACAAAGGCAAAAATACTTTATTAACACTTTATGGTAATAAGAAAATAACTGCTGAAGATGGGGTTAACGGAGGACCTAAAAATCTTTATGGTGCAACAGGAAAAAGTACTTATGTTAAAGTTCCTATTGGTACTGTTGTTTATAAAAATAACAGAGTTATAGCAGATGTAATTGAAGAAAAACCATATCTTGTAGCTAAAGGTGGTATCGGCGGAAGAGGAAACAATAAGTTTAAAACATCAAGAAATACAGCCCCTAGAATTTGTGAGAATGGAACAAAAGGAGAAGAGTTCTTAGCTCATATAGTTTTAAAGGTTATGTCTGATGTAGGAATAATTGGTAAACCAAGTGCTGGCAAGAGTACATTATTAAGTGCTCTTTCAAATGCAAAAGCTAAAATAGCAGAATATGAATTTACTACACTTGTTCCACAACTTGGATTAGTAAGATATTATGATAATTCTTTTACTATTGCTGACTTGCCAGGGCTTATTAAAGGCGCTTCACTTGGCAAAGGTTTAGGAATTCAATTTTTAAAACATATTGAACGTTGTAGAGTGGTTGTTCAAATTATTGACTTTGGTAGTGAAGAAAAAGACCCTATTGAAGACTACAATACAATTAATAGTGAACTTCAAGCATATAGTGATAAATTAGCTAATAAACCACAATTAGTTGTTGCTAATAAGTCTGATAAAGACTGTTTTATAGCTAAATTAGAAAAATTTAACAAAGAATTTCCAAATGTAAAAGTTGTTTCAATAAGTGCTTTAGAACGTAATAATTTAGATGAATTAAAATCTGAAATTTGAAAACTTTTAGAGGAAAATAAATCACTTATTGTCACAGAAGAAAATGACAAAAATGAAGTGGTTGAAATAAAACTTGAAAAAGACTATGAAATACTAAATCCTTATAGTGGCTTTTTTGAAATTAACGGACCAAAGATTGAAAAGATTTATCAAAGAATACCTCTTATAAGCTATGATAATCTTTTAAGATTTAATAATATGCTTAAAAAGATTGGTATTTGAGATGAATTAATTAAAAAAGGAATAGAACCAGGCGATACAGTTAGAATATTAAGCTATGAATTTGAATGAGACGGAGAGTTTTAAAACTCTTTGTTTTTTTATTTTTTTAAAGCAATAGTCCATTAATATTTTAATCAACATATAAGTCTAATTTATAGGTAAAAACATTTTAAAATGATCAAAATGCAAAATAAAAAAGCATGTTCATTTAGTTTTTATTTTCAAAGTATGATCTCACGATTGGCGCTACTTCTTCACCATATATTTTTATAGCTTCCATTAAATCTTCATGTGGAATAGAACCAGTTGGCATATGTAAAATAAAACGGTCAATTTGGAGTTCCTCAATAAGTTTTATTATCTTGTTAGCAACTAATTTTGCATCACCAACAATCATTGCTCCTTCATCAGAAATCATATGATTATATGCTTCTCTACTTAATTCTGTTCATGAACTTCTTGTTCTGGCTACATTGTCAACTAGCTGTTTTGTTGGATGAAAAAAGTCATTTTGTGCTTTTTGATTATCGTTTGAAATATATCCTCAAGAGTGAACAGCAACTTTTAGTTTATCTATTGAATGATTGTATTGCTGACCAACATGCTTATATAATTGGATAATTCGTTTAAAAGCTAATGGATTACCACCAATTATTGCATATGCAATTGGTAAGCCTTTTTCTGCAGTATTTATTGATGATTCTATATTGCCACCAGTTGCTACTCAAATAGGTAAATTTTGTGCTCTTGGATAAATTCCTTTATTATCGATTGATTGTGTAAACTTGCCTTTTCATTCAACTATTTCATTCTCGCTAATGTTTAATAACATGTCTAGTTTTTCTTTAAATAGTTCATCATAATCTTTTAAGTCATATCCAAATAGAGGAAAAGACTCAACAAATGAGCCACGACCAACCATTATTTCTGCTCTACCATTTGATAAAGCATCAATGTGTGCAAAGTTTTGATAAACCCTAACAGGATCATTTGAAGATAATACAGTAACTGCGCTTGATAATTTAATATTTTTAGTTTTTACTGCTGCTGCAGCTAAAATCATTTCTGGACTTGAAACAGCGAAGTCAGATCTATGGTGTTCGCCAACTGCATAAATATCTAGACCAATTTTATCTGCTAACTCTACTTCTTCAATCATGTTTCTTATTCTTTGCTGATGTGAGATACATTTTCCTGTTTTTTCTAATATTGTCGTTTCGCCAAATGTTGATATTCCTAATTCTATTTTCATGTTTAAACTCCTTTTTTACTT
This sequence comes from Mycoplasma tauri, assembly GCF_016925555.1. Taxonomy (GTDB): domain Bacteria; phylum Bacillota_I; class Bacilli_A; order Mycoplasmatales; family Metamycoplasmataceae; genus Mycoplasmopsis; species Mycoplasmopsis tauri. Next base: position 265,146 of record NZ_CP070479.1, read on the forward strand.
TTAGAATTATATAAGAAATAAAGCGTCAGGTTTTAAAGTGTATTTTTTGCTTTTTTATTGAGAAATTAAACAATAATCATTTCACTTGAGAACAACGCAAAGTTGGTGATTTATTAACCACACTGTCATGCAGGGAATATATTAGAGAACCTGAACAAGGCGGGAAATATGAAATTATCCAACAAGGAGACAACCCAATTTTGGGATTTTGTTCAGGTTCAGCTTTTCCAGATTATAAAAATGTGATTATTTTTGGTGACCACACTGTTTCACTATTTTTACCAAAAAGGCCATTTTTTATTGCTACAGATGGAATTAAATTTTTAAAACCAAAGAATGATATTGGCAGAGATTTTCTCTATTTCATATTAAAAAGATATAAACCTGAACAAAATGGTTACAAAAGACACTGGTCAATTTTCATTAATAAAAATTGCTTTAAAACACTAAATCAGTATGAACAACAAAAAATATCTAGCTTATTTTTAAATTTAAACACCTCAATCACCCTTCATCAGCGTAAGTTAGAAAAGCTAAACAACATTAAAAATATGCTTTTAGAAAAGATGTTTGTAAATGAATAAACCACTTAAACCAGCAATTAGATTCAAGGAATTTACCAACGATTGACAACAGAGAAGGTTGGGTGATATTGCCGATAGATACGATAATCTGCGTGTTCCAATTAGTGAACATATGAGGGAAAAGGGCAGCACCCCATATTATGGAGCTAATGGAATACAAGGCTATATAAAGGGACACACACATAATGGAGAGTTTGTTTTGGTTGCTGAAGATGGCGCTAATGATTTAAAAAACTATCCTGTTCAATATGTAAATGGCAAAATTTGAGTTAATAATCATGCTCATGTATTAATATCTAACAAAAATAATTCAACATTGTTTTTAAAGTACTTAATAAACGCAAATGATTTATCAACTATATTAGTTGGTTCTGATAGAAAAAAATTAAATTCCAATGATTTGATGAGCATGAATTTTTGGGTAACAGATTTTAATGAACAACATAATATTTCTACCTTATTTTTTGGTTTAGACACCCTAATCACCTTTCAAAAGCGTAAGTTAGAAAAGCTAAAAAACATTAAAAATATGCTCTTAGAAAAGATGTTTGCGGATGAAAAAACACTAAAACCAGCTATTAGATTCAAGGAATTTACTAACGCTTGAGAACAACGCAAAGTTGGTGATTTATTAACCACACTGTCATGCAGGGAATATATTAGAGAACCTGAACAAGGCGGGAAATATGAAATTATCCAACAAGGAGACAACCCAATTTTGGGATTTTGTTCAGGTTCAGCTTTTCCAGATTATAAAAATGTGATTATTTTTGGTGACCACACTGTTTCACTATTTTTACCAAAAAGGCCATTTTTTATTGCTACAGATGGAATTAAATTTTTAAAACCAAAGAATGATATTGGCAGAGATTTTCTCTATTTCATATTAAAAAGATATAAACCTGAACAAAATGGTTACAAAAGACACTGGTCAATTTTCATTAATAAAAATTGCTTTAAAACACTAAATCAGTATGAACAACAAAAAATATCTAGCTTATTTTTAAATTTAAACACCTCAATCACCCTTCATCAGCGTAAGTTAGAAAAGCTAAAAAACATTAAAAATATGCTTTTAGAAAAGATGTTTGTAAATGAATAAACCACTTAAACCAGCAATTAGATTCAAGGAATTTACCAACGATTGACAACAGAGAAGGTTGGGTGATATTGCCGATAGATACGATAATCTGCGTGTTCCAATTAGTGAACATATGAGGGAAAAGGGCAGCACCCCATATTATGGAGCTAATGGAATACAAGGCTATATAAAGGGACACACACATAATGGAGAGTTTGTTTTGGTTGCTGAAGATGGCGCTAATGATTTAAAAAACTATCCTGTTCAATATGTAAATGGCAAAATTTGAGTTAATAATCATGCTCATGTATTAAAATCTAACAAAAATAATTCAACATTGTTTTTAAAGTACTTAATAAACGCAAATGATTTATCAACTATATTAGTTGGTTCTGATAGAAAAAAATTAAATTCCAATGATTTGATGAGCATGAATTTTTGGGTAACAGATTTTAATGAACAACATAATATTTCTACCTTATTTTTTGGTTTAGACACCCTAATCACCTTTCAAAAGCGTAAGTTAGAAAAGCTAAAAAACATTAAAAATATGCTCTTAGAAAAGATGTTTGCGGATGAAAAAACACTAAAACCAGCTATTAGATTCAAGGAATTTACTAACGCTTGAGAACAGAGAAGGTTAGGAGATGTAGGCAGTTCAGTTTCTGGAATTTCGCTTGAAAAACACCTTGTAAATAATTCAATTTATAAGTTTGTTAGCATCGGAAGTTTTTCTGAAAACAGTGAATATGTAGACCAAAATCTTAGAATTGAACTAAATAGCAACACCAAGCCATATTTGTTAAATGAAAATGACCTTGTTATGATATTGAATGATAAAACTCAATATTGCAACATATTAGGAAGGGTATTAAAAATAGGTAAAAACGGAAAATTTATTCATAATCAAAGAACCCAACGAATAATACCTGACAAGAATATTTTTGATCCTTCATACTTATACTTTTTACTAAATTCATTCAATTTTAGGAGAAAGATAATACAAAATTCTCAAGGCAATACTCAGGTATATATAAATTGAAAAACAATAAAAACAATTAATTTAGCGTACTCAAACCATATTAGTGAACAAATAAAAATTTCGTCTATATTTACATTTATAGATACCCTAATCACCCTTCATCAGCGTAAGTTAGAAAAGCTAAAAAACATTAAAAATATGCTTTTGGAAAAGATGTTTGCAGACGAAAAAACACTGAAACCTGCCATTAGATTCAAGGAATTTACTAACGCTTGAGAACAGAGAAGGTTAGGAGATGTAGGCAGTTCAGTTTCTGGAATTTCGCTTGAAAAACACCTTGTAAATAATTCAATTTATAAGTTTGTTAGCATCGGAAGTTTTTCTGAAAACAGTGAATATGTAGACCAAAATCTTAGAATTGAACTAAATAGCAACACCAAGCCATATTTGTTAAATGAAAATGACCTTGTTATGATATTGAATGATAAAACTCAATATTGCAACATATTAGGAAGGGTATTAAAAATAGGTAAAAACGGAAAATTTATTCATAATCAAAGAACCCAACGAATAATACCTGACAAGAATATTTTTGATCCTTCATACTTATACTTTTTACTAAATTCATTCAATTTTAGGAGAAAGATAATACAAAATTCTCAAGGCAATACTCAGGTATATATAAATTGAAAAACAATAAAAACAATTAATTTAGCGTACTCAAACCATATTAGTGAACAAATAAAAATTTCGTCTATATTTACATTTATAGATACCCTAATCACCCTTCATCAGCGTAATGTTTTTTTATTTATTTTTTCCCTTTTTTACATAAAAAAAGTATCTATTAATATGGGTGTAGAAAGGAAAAATGAAAAAATCAGAAATACTTTTATATAAATACTTTCAAAATTGAATTGATATATATAAAAAAGGCTCAATAAGAAAAATAAGTTTCAAAAAATATCAACTCACATTGGATTGGATAATAAAAATCGCAAGAGATGTACGGTTGTGTGATTTAGATAGAACTTCATATCAAAGCATATTAAATGAATATGCACTAACTCACGAAAGGCAAACAACAATGGATTTTCATCATCATTTAAAAAGCTGTTTGTTGGATGCTTTTGATGATGGATACTTAACTAATGATCCAACCCGTAAGGTTGTAATAAAAGGGAAAAGTCCAAGAAAGAAAAAAGTTAAATATTTAAGCCAATTTGAATTGCAATTATTGGTTAAAAAATTGAAATTAAAAGAATTTATTAATATGGATTGGCTTATTTTATTGATTGCAAAAACAGGATTGAGATATTCTGAAGCTTTAGCATTAACTCCACAAGATTTTGATTTTGCAAAACAAACATTAAATGTTTCTAAAACTTGAAATTACAAAGAAGAAGGTGGTTTTATGCCAACTAAGAACAAGTCAAGTATTAGAAAAATTCAACTTGATTGGATGACTGTTAGTCAATTTTCAGGCATTATTAGGAACTTGCCAGAAAATAAACCTATTTTTGTTATAAAAGATAGAACTTATAATTCAACAATTAATGATGTTTTAAAACGCCGTTGTGTGCAAGCTGGTATACCTATTATAAGCGTTCATGGTTTAAGGCATACCCATGCGTCATTGTTATTATATGCTGGCGTTTCTATTGCATCTGTAGCAAAAAGATTAGGTCATGCGAGCATGAATACTACTGAAAAAGTTTATTTACATATTATTAATGAATTAGAAAACAAAGATGTTGATCTAGTAATGAGATCGATATCACTACTTAATTAAAAAATTATTATTACACCCATAAAAAAACAAAAAGCCACTTTTGTGGCTATTTTTTGTCTTTTTGTTCCTCAATTCATTTCTCAACAAACGAAATAAAGTCGGCTGGCAGAGCTTTTTTTGGTTTTCTATTTAGTTTTAGTGCAAATTTTTCCCTTATTTCATTTGTATATGATTTTTCACATAAATCATGCAATCTATTATTGACATTAATTGGTTCAGTTGAGTTGATGATTTTATTAATAGCTTTAGAATCAAAGTTTCACTCATCGCAAAATTCATTTAATATTTCGTTTTCGTTATTAGCAATAGCTTCAGTAAATTCTTCATTAATATCTAAATAATCCCAGTTTTTTTGATTATTAAAATATGGATCTAAAATTTGCAGAAATATTTTTTGGTGTTCTTCCGTAAAACTTGAAATTACACGCATAATGTGTTCTCTTGTGCGGTCTAATTTGATAATATCATTAAGTTTAGCTAAATTTAATGGAATTCTTTCGGAATAAGGGTGATATTCTGTTGATAAATTTTGCAATTCTAGAGGGTCAGATTCATCTTTAGTGCCAGAAGTATGATTTTCTTTTTGTTGTTCTTTCAAGTAGCGAGTTATATCCTCGTTTCTAGCAACTAGCGCATCAAAATCATATTCATTATATGTTATAGTGCTACAAATGTCATTAGGATTTTTGGCTCTTTCTCAACTATAGCCCATAATTTTGGCTGCTCTTATGTCATTAATAATTTTATTTATTAATTTATGAGCTTTTCTCATGTTTTCTATGTATTGCAATTTATCATTGTGTTGCTCGGGATAAATTGAACCAAATCAGGTATTATCGCTATACATTAAGAAAATTTTTTTTACTTCTGCAAATGAATTATTGATGATTAATAGACGATCTTTAAAACTTGTAGTAAGTATTGATTCAATACTTATATCAGCATATTTGCTTAGAGCTTTATCAAGGTTGTAATTCATTGTGTTGGGTTGACGATAGAATATTACATTACCAAAATCCTTGCCCGGAAGTGTTCTGTTGGTTCTTGAAATAGCTTGAATTAAATGCTCATAAGTCATAACTTTGTCAAAATAAATTGTATTAATATATTTTGAGTCAAAACCTGTTAGCATTTGGTTAACAACGATTAAAAGTTGCAATTTTTCTTCATCTTTAATGTTGCTAAACTTATCTTTACGTGACAATCTTTTTGACAAATCTAGCTTAAATTGATTGCTATCGGTGGAATTTATTACTTTATCAAAATCATTGTTATATCTATTAATGATATTATTAATAGCATATGCTTTGTATTCAGTTTTTGCTAATTCTTCTTCCCGGTCAAGGCTTTGGTCAAAAAGCGCAGTGAATTTAAAGTCTTTGTATTTTTCATTATTGTCACAAGCCTCTGCAAATAATTCAAAATACTCAATGGCATCAGGAATGCTTTTAACAGCAAATATAGCACTATATCTTTTATTATCTAAAAAGTATTCTTGAGTGTTTAATATATCCTCAACAATCAATTTTTTAAAGCTCTCATCATCATAGTATCCACGTTTTAATAAATCGTCTTCGTAATCACGATTATTTTTTTTATCAACATCATCAAGGTTTCCGAAACGACCTAATTTATATACTATATTAGCAATTTCTCTTGGAGCTAAATTTTTTTTAAGGTTTTTAAGCGCACTTTCTGTGTATTTATCAAATAATGTATATTCAATATTAAAGTCTAGTATCTTTTTGTCTTGAATCCCATTCTTTAATGTGTAACTGTGCAATAGCTCGCCAAAAATATCTTTAGTTTCTAGACCATTTTTTGGGTTTTCTTTACCAAGTGGTGTGCCTGTAAAACCAATTAAAGCAGCATTGGGGAATGTTTGATTTATATTTTTAATCATTTCACCCGATGTGCTTCTGTGTGCTTCATCAAAAATAAAGACAATTTTTTGTGATGCCGCTCTGTTTATTTCCCTTTCTGAAAAGTTTTTTGTATTTACTCTAGATTGTTTTTGGATTGAACCAACAATTATAGTGTTCATCAAATTTTCTTCTTTCATTAAAGAAATAAGATCATCGGTTGATGAAGCTATTTTAACATTGACTTTTCCGCCTTTAAAACTGCTAAATTCGCTAAAACTTTGTGTCCCTAATTCTGTTCTATCTACTACAAAAACAACTGTATCAGCAATATTTCATTCAAGCAATAATTGTGATAATTTAAAACTAGTTAGAGTTTTTCCTGAACCTGTTGAGTGTCAAATGTGACCAACTTTTGCACATCCAGAACGATTTGGGTCAAAGAAAATTTTTTTATCAGTTCTAAACTTCCTTTCAATTTTATCAATTGCGTGAAACTGATAACTTCTTAAAATTAATGGAATATTTTCATTTTCTTGGCAAACAGTAAAGTCAGCAATAAGACGATGCGCCATTGGAATTGATAGAAAATGTTTGACAACATCTCTTCAATCTCGTAAAACATTGTTTCGGTCATCGTGCCAATAACTAAATGCTTGTTCATTAATATATTGACCTTTGTGGTCTGTTGGCATATATTTCATTTCTTCAGGGCTCATAGCAACACTAACTTGAACTAATTTTAAAATTTCATCAAAACCACCTGAATTAATGTAGTTACTAATTTGGGTTATTGATTTTGATATGCTAACACCTTTTGCCTTTAATTCAATATGAAATAATGGCAAACCATTAATTAATAAAATAACATCGGCTCTATGCTTGCGGTTAACTGCTTTTCAAGGCAGTTCTACTTCTTTAGCAATTTGATAAATTGAATCACCAGCATTAATTTCTTTTCTACTGAAGATTTTTAAATATATTTCTTTGCCATATTTTTCTGTGTCTTTTTTATTATCTCTTTTAATAGCGACTGTTTCGCTATTTATTAATTTATTAGCAGCTACAGTGCTATTACATTGATTAATTTTTTCTTTTAATTGTTCTTTTTCACCCTCTGTAAGTTCAATATTATTTAAAATATGTTTATTATTTCGATAAACAATTTTAAAAAAGTTATTTCACAAATCTTCTATAGTGCATGATTCTAGAACTGGTTTAATTTCCTTATTTATATTTCTTCAACCGTTCTCTTGCAACGCATCGACCAAATCATTTTGAAATTTTCTTTCGCTATCTTTATTTTCTATCATTTGCTTGTTCTCCTAAATAAACATCTTTTCTAAAAGCATATTTTTAATGTTTTTTAGCTTTTCTAACTTACGCTGATGAAGGGTGATTAGGGAGTCGATATTGCTAAACACATTACCAACAAGAAATTGTTCTTTTAATGACGGCATTTTGACATTAGTATTTAGTAAATCATTTGTAGAAAATACATAGCGTTGATTTCCTTGACTATAAAACATTAATTGGCTTCTAACCGTCTGTATATTTGTAAAATAATTACTAAAAGTAACATCGATTTTTTCCTTATTGGGTCTAAATCTGTATAAATGATACGAATACACGGCATTTATAAGGGTTTTGGGAATACACAACGAATGTCCTATATCCTCTCTAGTTTCAGATGTTGGAGTAAAAAATATGTCACCTTCGATAATATTCTTTGTTTTTATTTGGTCTTCAGTTGCGGTGGTTATCATTAGTTTCTTATAATTTTTTTCTGTTATAACTAGCTTTCGATAAACATCCATGTAGTTCAATAAATATACTTCTTTTTCATTCTTTTTGTACTTTTTATCAACCCCAGATGAGCTTACAAAACCTAATTCCCCCAATTTTCTCTGTTCTCAAGCGTTAGTAAATTCCTTGAATCTAATAGCTGGTTTTAGTGTTTTTTCATCCGCAAACATCTTTTCTAAGAGCATATTTTTAATGTTTTTTAGCTTTTCTAACTTACGCTGATGAAGGGTGATTAGGGAGTCGATATTGCTAAACACATTACCAACAAGAAATTGTTCTTTTAATGACGGCATTTTGACATTAGTATTTAGTAAATCATTTGTAGAAAATACATAGCGTTGATTTCCTTGACTATAAAACATTAATTGGCTTCTAACCGTCTGTATATTTGTAAAATAATTACTAAAAGTAACATCGATTTTTTCCTTATTGGGTCTAAATCTGTATAAATGATACGAATACACGGCATTTATAAGGGTTTTGGGAATACACAACGAATGTCCTATATCCTCTCTAGTTTCAGATGTTGGAGTAAAAAATATGTCACCTTCGATAATATTCTTTGTTTTTATTTGGTCTTCAGTTGCGGTGGTTATCATTAGTTTCTTATAATTTTTTTCTGTTATAACTAGCTTTCGATAAACATCCATGTAGTTCAATAAATATACTTCTTTTTCATTCTTTTTGTACTTTTTATCAACCCCAGATGAGCTTACAAAACCTAATTCCCCCAATTTTCTCTGTTCTCAATCGTTAGTAAATTCCTTGAATCTAATTGCTGGTTTTAGTGAATTAGACATTATTTACCGCCTAAAATATTGATAAGTTCATTGATGGCTTGCATATCACTTTCATCACCGTTTAGGTCTTTTAATAATTCAACAAGTTTTTGTTCATTATCACGAATTTGAGTATTAATGTCACTTAATGTGTATTTGTATTTATTTTCAAGGTTTTCAAATTTAGCGATGTAATCATCAATAATTTCTGTTCCTTGTTTACTTATTTGTTTTATTATTGGTTCTGACCATTTGTCTACTAATAGTGCAAAAACTTCATCATTATTAAGTGATATATATTTTTCATATGATTCGATAACTAAAGTTTGTTCTAAAGTGCTTAATGTTTTTCTAGTTTTTGTTTTTTGGTTAATCAAATCATTGATTTCTAAAATTTGAGATTCAAATGAATCAGTCTCAGGAGTTGTTTTGATACTTTTAGCGTATTTTTGTAATTCTTTGGAATCTATTTTACCTTCAGTAAATATTGGTTCATTTTTCTCTGATTCATCAATTGAATCTTCAATTTCACCAATTCTTGATTCAATATCTGTTAATTCGTCTTTTAATTCTTTTATTTGGTTGCTTTGGTTTGCAAAATATTTTTGGCAAATAAACTCATTGCTAAATAATTGTGAGTTTCATTCAACAATTGAATTGTCTTTTTTTCTTTTGACATCTAAAATTTCAGAATCTTTTAGAAATTCATCGATGCTTAATTCATTATTGTCATAATATGATATTAATTCTAAATCGTCTTTGATTTTTTCAATATTGTTGATTAATATTTGGTAAATATCATATTTTTCAATGAAAGCTAATTCTTCAATATTATTGAAAATATAGTCAATCAATTTATCTTCTAGATTGCGTTTAATATTTTTTAAATTATCCAAATTACCACACGTGTTTAGTAAATAATTATAAAAATCTTTAGCAATCTGCGCGAATTTGTCTAAATATTCTTTTATTTGTTCATTTTCAACAATAGAATTTCTAATTTCGCCATTTTCGTTGCTTAAAATTGAGTAATAGCCTGGTTTTGCATCGCTAAAAAGCGATTTTTTAACTGTTGGAAAATTATTTAAAAATTCTGAATACTTAGCAAGTTCACTCTCGCTTACGCCGCCATACATTGAAGAATATAAATCATGTGTTTCGTCTTTTGAGAAGTTGTCAATATAGCGAGATATATTTAAGTTATAGTCATTTTGTTCTATTTCTTCTAAAGAAACAATTCTTGAAAAGTTTTTAATTTCTCTGCGGTTATTAACAGTGTCAACAATTTTACGAATGTGTTTTGCTTCTAGTTTATTGTCTTTACCGTCTTTAACATAAAGTTGTGATGCATCAATGAATTGAATATCGCTAGTTTGTTTTTCTTTTTTAATGACCATAATAATGGTTGAAATGCCTGTGCCATAAAATATATTAGCTGGCAAGCCAATAATTGTGTCAATTTGACCTTTTTTAATAAGCTGGGTTCTTATTTCTTTTTCACTTCCACCTCTAAATAAAACACCGTGTGGCAATACAATTGTTAAAATTCCCTCAGGGTCTAAGTGGTATAAGTCATGTAAAAGAAATGCATAATCAGCTTTCGAAGAAGGGGCTACGCCATAACTTTTGTAACGTTCGTCACTTTCTTTATTTAAATTATTTCATTTTTGTGAGTAAGGTGGATTAGAAACTACTGCATCAACACTTTGGTAAATGTAATAACCATTGTTATCAAAAAATGGTCAATCTTGTTCAAGTGTGTCTGCATTTCTAACATGAATATTAGCAGTGTTAATCCCCTTCATTACTAAATTCATACGTGTTAAGTTAAATGTTTGCTTATTAAGTTCTTGTGCATAATAAACAACAGGACTTGAATTTTTTGAGTATTTTTTAAATGTTTCACCAATTGTTAAAAGTAGCGAACCAGAACCAGAAGTAGGGTCATAAACTTTAATTGTTTCGCGGTCTTTTAAGTGATAAGACACAATTTCTGCCATTAGTGTTGATACTTCATGCGGAGTGTAAAATTCACCACCTTTTTTTCCGGCGCTCGAAGCAAATTTGCCAATTAAATATTCATAAACATAGCCTAAAACATCATAATTTTGATTTTCAGTTGGAATTTTTTGGATGTTTTCCATTAATTTTAGTAATTTTTCTGTTTGTTCATCGGAGTTAATTCCTAATTTACTTAATTCGTTTTCAAAGACAAAAAATATACCCTCAAAAAGCTCACGACATTCATTAGTAATTGAACGGATAAATTCGTTAATCGCTTCTGAAAGCACACTAACACTAAATTTATTTTTGTCTTTTGATTCTTGACTAGTTCATGTTTGGTATAAATTTTCATAGTAAATGAAATAACCACAGTCAGTGTTAATTCGTTTTTTAATTGTTTGCATATGGTCGTAGTCATTTAAAGTTTCAGTTTGGTCAAAATCAATTTCTTCTCAGTTGATTTTGGCTGAAAAATATTTTAAATCAGAGCGGTCAACACCTTGTTTAAGTAGCTCATCTTCTTGTTTTTTTGATAAAAATCGATAAAAAATCAAACCTAAAATATAGTTTTTATATTCATTAGCATCTAAATTACCTCTTAATTTACTAGCCGAATCTCAAATAATTGCACCAAGTTCATTTTTTGAAATAATCTTATTACCCATATTCACTCCTTTATACTTATACTTAATATTTATATTATAATTAAGTTATAGATTTTGTTCCTGCATAATTAGAAAATATGGTTATAATTTATATAAGTTCCTGTCCAATTTGGAGCTTTTTTCTTTTTTATTTTAAAAATGATGAAACAAAAAAAGATCAGGTCACACAATTAAATTTTTACCTTAATTTGTGTTGCACTTGAACTTGCAATCAAGCGAGAAATATTTCTATTTCTCTTTTTTAACATTTATTTATTTATTTATTTATTCTTTATCTTCTAATCTTTTTTTATCTTTATCCTTAAACTCTTTAGAACTTACATCTTCTATGAGTTTCCCAAAATCAATGGCATTTTTTGAAGTTATGACAGACTTTCTAGTTTCCTGTTCAATCTCTTTTCTAGCATTACCCGCTATACTTCCGCCACGTTTTGCAACTTTTTTATTTTCTTCTAAGCCTTGTGGATTTGCTGCATTCGCTATATCTTTTGTAGCTGCTTCTGCAAGCATATTTAAGATAATTTCGGTTGTTGTCATATTATCTCGTAAATTTTCTTTCTTTAAGCCTTTAAATTCTTTATACTCTCTTGTTGTCATACCCGACCAAGCTTTTGTGATTTCATTTGTAAGTATGGCATACTCATTACCTTTTTCTACACCGTGGTCTTGCCAAGCATCAGTAAGTTCTTTTCTAACTTGTATGGCTTGTAGTCTTTGATTAATCCATTCTCTGCTATAACCTTTTATAAGGTAGGTTTCTAAGGCTCTATTGATTGTTAGTTCAGGGTCAATAATTTCGTCAATTCTTTCTTTTCCAACCTCAGCAAGCCACATCTTAAATGGTTCCGCCTTTGGCGATGGTACAGATTGTAAGATACGAAATATTCCTTGCATATCCGCCACATCAGTTAGACGCAATTTCCCATCTGCCGCTTTCATTTTCAAAGCGTTACAATTTGTAACGGTTTCGTTTCCTTCGTCTTTTAATCTCTTTTTCAACACTCTTCAGTATACTTGTGGATCTTTACTTTCTGTAAGTACTGCTACTACATCCACTACTGAAAAATACCATTCTTCTTTTTCGTTATTCCAAATACTTCTTATTTTATTACCTTCAAATATTTTGATTTGATTATCCAAAAACATCTCTCCTTTCTCTTTTTCTATGTACTGTTTACAATTATTTAACTTTAAATAACTCTAAACAGCACATAGATTTTTAATTTTTATAGTTGTTAACTTTGGTTGAAGTTCTAAAACCTTGATTTAACTGTACTATTTGCCTGTGTCGTTATTATGACACAAAACGCAAGGTTCGGTCATAAACTTTAATTGTTTTGCTGTCTTTTAAGTGGTGGTGGTCATTTAAAGTTTCAGTTTGGTCAAAATCAATTTCTTCTCAGTTGATTTTGGCTGAAAAATATTTTAAATCCGAGCGGTCAACTCCTTGTTTAAGTAGCTCATCTTCTTGTTTTTTTGATAAAAATCGATAAAAAATCAAACCTAAAATATAGTTTTTATATTCATTAGCATCTAAATTTCCTCTTAATTTACTAGCTGAATCTCAAATAATTGCACCAAGTTCATTTTTTGAAATAATCTTATTACCCATATTCTCTCCTTTATTATTTACATTATAGTTAAGTTATAGATTTTGTGCCTGCATAATTAGAAAATTAAAGTCTATATTCACTAAATTAATTTAATTTTAAATTTTGTTTATTAAGCAAAATTAATAATTAAAAATCAAAATGCCAATGAGGATTAAGGCATTTTGATTGCACTTAGAAATTTACTAAATTAATATGTTTCTATTTAAAAATAATTTTTATAAGTTTATTATTGATTCATTAAGTAAAAAATCCTCTAAACCAACATATAAAACACCATTTTCATGATGTTTTGAATTATTTTTTGTCTGAGAAAAAAATTAATCATTTTGGTGTTCTCCTACTATTTGTGCATATTTTTGTAATTCATCACTAAAAAATCTAAAATATGCTGTTAATTGTCATAATTCGCTAGTATTTTTATTTTTGACTACTCAATCAAAAATTTCTGGTAATTCAAAATCTAAATTATTTTTTTCTAAATGATCTATTAATTTAACAAAATCATTTGACAAAATAGTTTTAGGCTCTCTATTTTGCGATTTTGCTAGTTCATTTTCCGCAGTTTGCTCTTCCTTTGATATTTGATGCAATATTTCATATAAGGTTTCTTGTTTTGCTTCTTCATTTTTAAATTGTGATTCTTGTAATTTTTTTATAAATAACTCTTGTATTTTTAAATCATTCATTCTATTTACCTGTTTTCTTATTATTAAATTAATAAAACTTTTAATGTTTTAATCCATTAACTATTTTATTTGTTTTTCAGATAAAAATAGTGCTTTTCTATCTCACTTGAAAAATTTAGGTAGATTTCCACTTTTTTATTTCAAAATATTTTTATATATACTATTAATGCTTAAAAATATAATAACCATTTCACATCTGGTAATAAATTTTTAAAATAGTCCAATTGTGTATATTTTAAAAAATAAGAATAAAAACATTATCCAACTAAAAAATCACAATTATTTAATATATATGTATACACAGATAAAAATTAATTACACAATTACATAATAATATCAATATAACAATCTTTTAATCAAAAGATTTTTTGTTTATTCATTCTTAATTACATTTTTTTAAAGAAAAGTTGAGCGCTCTAAAACAAATGATGAAAGTAATAAAAGTATTGATAAAATTCATAAAAATTAATTTTTAGTTGCTTTACTATTAATAATGATAAAGCTTATAAAATGCTAAAATAACTATAAAACAGGCTTATTCAGATCTTTTTAAACAACAGCAAAAATTTAATTTTTTCTTTAATTTTAGCTTCAGTTTGTTATAATTAATTAGCAAGTTTAAGTGCGTGGGGAAGTACTCAAGCTGGTGAAGAGGACGCATTGCTAACGCGTTAGGGGTGGCAAAACACCCGCGGAGGTTCGAACCCTCTCTTCCCCGCCATTTTTTTATTTCTTTTTTTACAGACTTATCATTTTTGTTTTATTAATAATCATGCATTTTAGTGTATGATTTTTTAATATAAATATATTAAAAATGAAAGGAGGGTTATATGAACTTCGAAGAAGTTAAGAAATATAAAGGTTTAACAAACTTACAAGTTAGTGAAAATATTAATAAATATGGTGAAAATACTTTAACAAAAAAGAAAAAAGTAAATCCTATTATTGCTTATTTAAGGCAATTTTTGGATCCTATGGTTATATTGCTTATTTGTGCTGCAGCAATTAGTTTCAGTCTTGCTATTTATGAGCATGTTTCGAATGGTCATGTTGATACTAGAGTTATTATAGGTTATGTTGAACCATGCATTATTTTACTTGTAATATTATTAAATAGTGCTCTTGGTGCATATCAGGAAGTTAAGAGTGATCAAGCTGTTCGAGCACTTGAAAACTCTACTATAAGTAATGTTACGGTTATGCGTGAAGGACATGTAATGGTAATTCCAGCCAATAAATTAACTGTTGGTGATATAGTAATTTTGGCAGCAGGGGATACTATTAATGCAGATGGAAGAATAATTGAATCAAGTAATTTTTATGTAATAGAATCAAGTTTAACTGGTGAAAGTATACCAGTAGAAAAACAAGCTAATTGAGATGCTATTGATGATAAGATACTTGCAAAAAATCATCATATTGTTTATTCTGGAACATATGTAACTAATGGTAAAGCAACTTATTTAGTTACAGCAATAGGCAAAGATACAGAAATAGGCAAGATAAATTCAATGATTCAAAATCAAAAGAAAACAACAACACCATTGCAACTAAAACTAAATAAATTAAGTAAATTATTTGGCTATGCTGGAATTATTTTACTTTTTGTAAGTTTTATTATGCAAATTTTATTAAACAATATAGAAACAGGTAAGTGAAGTGAACCTGATGTTTACACTAATGCTTTAGTAACTGGAATTTCATTGGCAGTTGCAGCGATTCCGGAAGGTTTAATAGCTTTTACAACAGTTATTTTGTCAATTGGAGTTTCAAAAATAAGTAAACAAAATGGTCTTGTAAAAAATTTATTAGCAGTAGAAACTCTTGGTTCTGCTTCAATTATTTGTAGTGACAAAACAGGAACTTTAACCGAAAATAAAATGACAGTTGTTGATGTTTATACAAAAGATGGCAATTTTCTTAATGACTTAAATGATGATAATAAGTCATTAATTGATTTAATAAAGTTATCGTGTTATTGCAACGATGCCTATATTACAGTAAAAGATGATAAATTAGAAGAAATCGGAGATCCTACTGAAACAGGTTTATTACGTTTTGGTTACAAATATAATATTCATAAATCTGAATTATTAGAAAAGCATAATATTTTATCTTCATTACCTTTTGATAGTGATAGAAAAATGATGTCTGTACTTGTTGACTCATCAAATGGGGAAAAAGTTATGATGGTTAAGGGAGCTCCTGATGTCATTTTAAAAAAATGTATTAATATAAATCAAGCTGAAATTCAAGCAATAAATGATGAGTGAGCTTCAAAATCATATCGTGTACTTGCTTTTGCTAAAAAGGTTTTAAATAAGTCAAATTTGGATTTTAGTGATGAAGATGACAATTTCATTTTTGTTGGTTTAGTAGCAATGATTGATCCACCAAGAGCTAGTGTTGCAGAGAGTATTGCAACGGCTCAAAAAGCAGGAATTAAAGTTGTTATGATTACAGGTGACAACTTGATTACAGCAAAAGCAATTGCTACAAATTTAGGAATTTACAACCAAGATTCACAGGATATTTGTGTTGATGGTACTGAATTAAAAACATGAACTGATGATAAATTAAGAGAAAATGTTAAAAATATTTCTGTATATGCTCGAGTTAATCCAGATGATAAATTAAGAATTGTTAAGGCATGACAATCACATAACATGGTTGTTGCAATGACTGGAGATGGTGTAAATGATGCGCCTGCTCTTAAGGCAAGTGACATTGGTTGTGCAATGGGTATAACCGGAACTGATGTTTCTAAACAGTCTGCAGATTTAATATTGACTGATGATAATTTTAATACCATAGTTAAATCAGTTAAAAATGGTAGGCTTATATTTGACAAAATTAAAACTGTTATAATGAATCTATTAATTACATCTGTCGCTGAAGTTTTTGTTATGTTAATAGGTTTAATAGCATTTTATTATGCATTTAAAAATTACTTTGATCCACATGATTTTTATGTCTTTAGTGCATCTCAATTGCTGTGAATTAATTTACTAACTCATGGACTACCAGCTATTGCATTAGGCATTATTGATTCTGGCAAAGACGTTATGAGCAGAAAACCTTTTGATAAAAAAGAAAGTCTTTTTGCTAGAGGAATGGGTATAGAACTTATTTGACAATCAATTGTTATTAGTTTAGTTTCACTTGTATCATATTCTCTTGGTGCTCTTTACTCAATTCATTATAATGAAGGTAAGGAATTATTATCTATTGCATCAACTTGTGGTTTCATAACAATGGGATTAGCTACTTCTATAAATGCTGTTAATTTGATTAATGATAAGTCAATATTTAGAAATTGCATAAAAAGATATTGACCAGTATATTTAGCAGTTATTTTATCAGTGTTTTCAGTTCTTTTTGTAGCGTTTGTTCCAAATGTGGCCGAAGTGTTTCGTATGTTTAAAAACGTATTAACATTTGATAATGGAATACTATTATCTTGATCAATTTCATTAGCATTTGTAAACATAATATGTCATGAAATTAAAAAAATGACTATCAATTGAAAAATAAGAAAGTCAAACATTAAATATTCTGTTTAAGTCTGTTTTATACACATTTTAAATTAAAAAAATAAGCTGATTTTAAGCTTATTTTATTTTAATTATTTTCTGTAGATTCTTGAGTTTTAAAATCCGTGATTGGTTTAAATGTATGAGTTTTTGTATATTCTTTGCCGCTAAGTGTAATCTTAATTGGAACTGAGATAGTAAGTGTGTTATTAGCTTTATCTTTTGCTAAATTAATTTTATCTTTATCAATAGTAATTTCAGTAGGAACTTTAATTGATTTAAATCTATTTATTTTTACATTTTCTGGCATAGTAATATCTTCAAAATGTGTAATTTGAATGTCATCTAATGTAAATTGAGAAGAGTCTTTACCTTCTTTAAATTGAATATCATTAGGTACAACTTTTGGTTCAGCAAAATCTTTAAATTTACTGTAATCTGAGTAATGCTGAACAGATTTTTTAATAATATTATTCATAGTATCAATTTTTGATGATAAAGCAACACTTTTATCATCTGGTTTTGATAATCATGCATTATCTTCAATCATTTTTGTGTATTCACCCATAGCAGTTTCATATGTTTTAAATACATCATTTCTACTAATTTTTCTATCAAAATCGGCTTTATCAATTCCATAAGTAACATTAATTGAGTTTCACATACTTTTAATAAGACTAGATAAATCTTGTTCTATTTGATTTAATTTATTTATTTTTTGTTTATATCATTCAGTGTCTTTTGTGGTTTCTGAATTATTTTCTTGCTCTAATAATTTAATATTGGTTTCAATTTCTTTTAATGATTGGTTTTGTCTATAAAGAGGATGTTTTCTATTTGCTATTTTAGGATCAGCAGAATCTGATAGCAGTTTTTTGAAACTTTCGCTATTATTTACTTTTGTAAGTTCGGCTAATTTTTCAGTGAATATTTTTTGCCCTTCAGTAGCAATTTTATTTTCAATATATTTATCTCTGCTTGACTCGTATGCTAATTTTCCATCTTCTAATTTCTTTAAAGTTGCTTCAAATGTAGCTTTTTTGGTTTCATAGTCTGTTTTAACAACTTGATTGTTATCTTCACTAACTACATTTGCATCTCTAGATAAAACAGTTTTTGCTTCAGCAAGCAATGCTGAATAATTTTTATAGAAATCTTGTTCTTTAATTTCAGGATTAGAAGCTACTTTTTCATCGCTTAAAAACATGCTGTTGTAAGTTAAGTGTAAGTCTTCTAATTTTTGTTTAACCTGATAAGCAGCTTTTTTCTGTTCTTCAACTGTTTTGTATTCATCATTAAATTCTTTAATAATTTTTTCTGCTTCAGCAACAAGTTCATCGTATTTATTTTCGATTTCTCTATATTTTGTATGATCATCAGAATTAAAAGAGGAATCATCACTTGATATGTAAGTTCTATATGCTTCTAAATTAGCATTGTATCTAGTTTTTAGTTCTTCATATTTCTCTTTGTTTGGGAATTCTTCAGCATATATCTTATTGTTAAATATATTTTTGCCTCCGAATTTATCATCATAAGCATTGAATTTTTTAAGAATTTTTTTTGCAGCTTCTAATACTTTAGCATTGTAGAAATCTTCTATTGTATTTAATTCTTCTTGGTTTAATTCATTTTTAATAACTGATTTTCTTAGTTCTTCAAACTTAGATTTCATTAAGATAGAAACATTTTCGTAGTCAACTTTTCTAAATTTTGACTCTTCAGTGCCATTTTCATTAACTTTTTTATCTTTAAGCTCTTCAATTCTTTGTGAAATTCTTGTTTCAGCTTCAGAAATTGATTCATATTTTTTAGTCTCTTCTTTTGCTTCATTTATTGCAGCATTTAATTTATCTATTGATTCTTGAAGTTTATCTTTATCAAATTTATCATCAGTAAGTGATTTTTTCGAAACTTCTACACTTTTTGCTAATTTTTTGCTAATTTCACTGTAATTATCATTTTTATTTAATTCTTTAATATACTTCTCAGCTTCAGCAATAGTTAATTTTAGAGATTCTAAAGTATCAACACTTGATAATTTTACTTTTGCATCAGTAATTGCTTTATTTAACTCAAAAGTAGTACTTGTTATCTTAGTGATCTCAGTTGTTTTACTATTTGAAACTTCAACTGACTTGTCAATTGAAATTTTTAATTCATTTTTTATTTCATTAATAGTTTCTTCATCCTTTTGTGTTGAAGTATTAAGCAATTCATAAAATTCATTTGCATCTTTTATAGCATTTTTTAAAATCTCATTTGCATTTTTTAAAGGTTCATATTTATCATTTGCTGTTTTAATCGCAACATTTAATGCCTTAGTAGCATTTTCAATTTTCTCGATTTCTTTATTAGTATTTTTTTCAGCTAAAACAGTATTTGCTTCTTGAATTTGGGTACTTAAGTCAGCAAAAAACGATTCCTCAACAAAAGTTGAAGATTTTATTAATTGGCCTGCTTCTTGAATTTTGTTTGAGAGATCATCATAATTTTTAACTACATCCTCTAACTCACCTTGTCTACTTAGTAATTCACCAATTTTTGAATCAAAACTTGATCTAGGTTCGCCCTCATTATTAGCCATTTCTTTAAGCTCTGTAAATAAATCTTTAAATTCATTAATGTCTCATACAGATTCAATTTTGCTTAATTGAACATTTATAAAGCTTTCAGCTTCGGTTAAACTCTTTAATGATATTTTTAACTTATCTGTGCCAGTTTTTAAGATTTGATATTGTTCATTAATTTTATCGAACTCTTCCTTTAATTTTTTAGAAACAAGCAACATAGGGCTTTCGATTTTTGCATTATCAAGTGATTCCTGTGCTTGATTTATCAACATTTGAAAATTACCTTTTGTTTTAGGTAGTGAATCATTAACAGTAACTAAGTATTCTGATATTTGGGTAATTAAGTCATTTAACTTAGCTTTTTCATCTGCAACGCGATTTTGATTTGCTAAGTTGTTCATAATGATTTTAAGTTCTTCAATTAAATTGTCAGCTTCTTTATTAGTTTTAATTAATTCTGATAAATTTGATTTAGAATCATTACTTACTTTTTCAAGTTTTTCAAGTCTAGCTTCATATTCTTCTTTTTTTTCTGCATAATCTGGATTTTTAATTGTGTTTATTAATGATTTTATTTCTGATATTTTCTTTTTTAGTTCATTGCTACTATTTATTGTTTTTTTATCATGATTAACAGATAAAGCTATAGGAATTGCGATTGTCGCAGTAATCGGAATTAATGATAAACTTAAAATTAAACCTTTTTTGCTACTCATATTTTTCTCCCATTAATAAAATTTTAATAATAAATATATTTATAAATTTTACTAAATTAATGAGAAATTAAATAAAAAATGGCAAAATGAGCCATATTTTATAATAATTTAACTATTTTGATTATCAATGATTTGACTTATCATGCTTTTAAAATTATTTAATTTAACTATTGCAAGTTCGGGACTTTTGTCAAAAGCAAATATGTAAAATTTTATTTTTGGTTCAGTACCTGATGGTCTTAATGCAAGTCATGAATTATCATTTTTAAATTTGATTTTTATCATGTTTGCTTTCATGAATCCCTCTTTTTTATTGTAGTCTTCGATAATTTTGCCATCTAATTTTAGGTTTGAAAAATTAGTTTGAAGATCTTCTAAATTAGTTTCCTGGCTAACTGTTATATCGACTACTTCAGATGCCACATATCCAACTTGTTGATATATTTCATCAAGTAAATCAACCAATGTTAAGCCTTGTTTTTTGTATTCACTAGCCATTTTGCATAGTAATGACACTGATTGGAAAGCATCTTTATCTCTTGACAATTCTTCATTAATTAAAGAACCATAACTTTCTTCAAAAGCATAAAAACATTTATTATTTAATTTTCTTTGCTCGTCAATTATCATACCTATTCATTTGAATCCTGTAGGCACAACATATGATTTTATTCCTTTTTTATTGGCTAATATTTCGGGTATATTAGATGATACAAATGAGTATACTAAATAACTTTTATCATGATCAAAATCATAGTTATCTAAAAGATATTTAGAAATAATTGTTGCAGTATCATTTCCGTTTAATAATCTATATTCATTTTTGTGTAAAACAGCGAGGCCAACTCTATCGCTATCTGGGTCAGTCATTAATAATATGTCAGCTTTATTTTTTGTTCCTTCTTTAATTAACAAGTCATATGCACTTGTTTTTTCTGGGTTTGGCAATGAGCAGTGAGAAAAATTAGAGTCAATTTTCATTTGTTCTTTAATGTAAAAAACATTACTTATTTCTCCATTTTTATCTGTTTTAAAGATGTTTTTAAAAATTTCAGGCACAAATTTGGCGCCAGTTCCATGTAGTGGGCTATAAACAACTTTTATGTTGTCTATTTTTTTATCAATATCACTAACAGCCAGTTTAGCAACTGAATCTATGTAGATTTTTTTGATTCTCTTAGTTATAAAAATAGCCTTAGGGTAATCTTTTAATTTGAAACCCTTTGAAATATCATAATTTTCATCATAGGTTTCATATGGTTCAAAATATTTTAGCATTTCATCAATTTCTTCAGGTAAACATTGGAATGCTAAATCATTATAAAGTTTGATTCCATTATATTCTTTTGGGTTATGACTTGCAGTTATATTAACTCCACCTTGTGCCTCATAATACATAATTGCAAAGCTAACAAAAGGGGTTGCACAAATATCTCTTGAGAAGATAACTTTTATTCCATATAAGTATAAAATTTGCGCAAAAGTTACTGCAAAGCTATAAGATTTTTTTCTATTGTCTCTACCAATTACAATTTTAATTTCCTTGTTTTTGTATTTATTTAATAAATATTTAGCATAAGCATGAGCAATTCTTTGGGCATGTGCATAATTTAAGTTGCCTTCACCTTTTCCAATTGTTCCTCTAATGCCTGCTGTTCCAAATTCTAATCTTTTCATATTTTTATTTTATCTTATATTTCAATTCTTTAATATAATGAAAAGGTTATGACAAATAAGTTTGATATTAATAATCAGGATAATGATAAAAATAAAAAAACAACTTTTGGAATTAAAATAAAACATTTTTTATCTAATTCTTTTAAGTTTACACCATTAGAGTTAGTTATTTCAGGAGTTATGTTTTCGTTATTTATAATTTCATTTTTCATATTAAAAGTAACAGGACTTGGACAATTTTTTGGAGTTGAAATTCTCTTTTGTGTAATTTTTGGAATTATTTTTGGGAGCGTTAAAGGATCTATTTTAGCTATTTTAGCTGATACATTTTCTTTAATTTTAAATGGACAAATAGGTCTTTGATATTGGGGATATGCAATATGGCCTCCAATAATTTCTATAGTTAGCTCAATTTACTTTTTTTTCTATAAAGCAAATGGAAACGGAAAAATTTCTTCAATTTTAATTTTTATTTTAACTGCTATACTATCTGCATTTTTTATAATTAAAACAGCAGATAAAGAAAAAATTGTACCATATTTGATATTTATCCTTTTTGCAATAAGTACAATATGCTTATTTCTCTATAAAACAACGGGAAATGGAAAAATTATAGCTTCGTTGCTGTTGATTTTAATAGCTGTTGGAATTATGATATTTGTATTTGCAAATAATGTTAAATCATCTCCAGAAGGAACTATTTTAATAGATAGGGGAAAATCATCTAAACCTAAAACAATTAGTTTACCATGAGCAATAACTTTAGCTGGTGTTTTAATTTATTCATTAGGAATATTAGTGACATTTATAATTGTTGTTGCTTTATATATAAAAAATAAAAATCAAAAATATCTTGATTTCATATTGATAATTGGGATAATGACTTTCATAATTATTCTCTATAGATGAATTTTTGGCCCAATTGTTTATATTAAATGAGCACAACATGTACAAGGCAAAAAATGAACTGTTAATGACAGATATGTGTTTTTTGCAATTCCTATAATTGTTAATAGTATGTTTACATTACCTGTTTACATTTTGGTTCTTAGCTCTCTTTATCCAGTCATTAAGATGCTAAAAAGAAACTATTTAGATTTAAGATCTAAAGTAAGTTATTAATTTTTAATATATAATAATTTTAATTATGAAACCAAGAAGAAAATTTAGAACAGAAATAATCAATGTTATTTATAGGTATGAACTTATTAAAGCAGAAATATCAATTAATGAAGTTTTTGAATTAAATAATGAAATAGATGCAGAACAATTAGATCAAATTGAAAAAATTGCCAAAAATTATGAATATTATAAAAGAACAATAAGTTCATTTTTCAACAAAAATATTAACTGAGATAAGGTTTCACCACTAATTAGAGCAATTTTAATTAATGCAACACATGAATTACTTACAATCAGTCCAAGAATTGTAATTAATGAAGCAATTGAAATTACCAAAATATACTTTGATACAGAAGCTAATTTGTATAAAATGGTAAATGCTATATTACAAAATATTTATAAACATTTTGTAATTAATGAAGTCATTTCTATGAGCAAATAAAAAAGCACAATATTTAGTGCTTTTTTTATTTTTTGACTATTTTATAGATGTTTTATGAATAATTTAAAATTTAGTAATTTCATTATTTAATTCAGATTCTATTTCGCTAATTATTTGGTCAAATGTCATTGAGTTTCTTGGTTTAACTTTAGTACCATCAATTAAAACTGAGCCTACTTTTTTGGCGCCCAAGAATTTAAATGTTCCTTTAAGCATTCTTACATGGTCTCCAAATGGATATCATCCCTTTGGTGCACCTTGAGTAGCGATAATAAATACATTTAACTTATCAAGTAATCCTTTAGAAGCTCCCTTTGTAGCGTATTTATATGTAAAAGTTTTTTCAGCAACAGCTATAGAATCTATAAAGTTTTTTAATGTTGCAGGGAAATTGAAGTTAGTCATTGGTGCAGCAATAATCAATATATTTGTTTCTTTTAATTTTTGAATCCATAAGTCTGATTCAGTGTCAGCAAAAAAAGTATCTCTATTAAAGCTATTTAAAACTATAGATGAAAAGGGAGAATTGTTCAAATCTAAAACTGTAAGTTCAGAATTAGGATACTTTTCAATTAATTTTTTAGCTGAAAATGTTGCTACAGCTGAAGATAATGATTCTTTATTTGGTGATGATAAAACAAGTAATATTTTTTTGCTTTTTGTCATTTTGTCTCCTAACAAATTAATAATTTTTTAAATTTATTATATAAATTTTTGCTAATTTTTGCCTAATTTTAACTTACATTTTTTCATTGCAATATAATAGCATTATGAGTAATATTAACGATAATGAAATGACTTATTTTATTGATCTTGATGGAACTTTATTTGATAAAAAAATAGGATCATGTATTAGTAAAAAAAACTTATCAGCAATTTTATTAGTCAAAAACTTCGCCAGAATTTTAATCTCTACTGGTAGAGGTTCAAATGATCAAAAAGTAAAACAAGCAATATATCAACTAGGTATAAAGGATTATATTTGTTCTTCAGGTGCAGAGATTTTCATAAATAATGAAAGAAAATATGCATTCTTTTTAGAAGAATCAACGATTGATAAGATTATTAACTATTGTCAAACTAACAAAATGATGTTTGTTGTGTTTGATCAAAATGGCGAATCTATTTATTTAAACTCTAAGGTACCATATTGATTCATAAAACTTTTTTTTACGAAAAAATTTCATGAAATTGGACTTGTTCAAAAATACAACAAAAATGCACATAAAAACATAGTTAAAATTGCTATTGTTTTAAAAAATAGATTCAAGGCCGAAAAACAGTTAAATTTATTTTTAAAATATTTTTCAGAAACATGTAATGCATATTTGGCTAGCAACAATTATATTATTGAAGTTACAAATGCTAAAACTAATAAAGGTATAGCAGCATCTATATATATGCAAGAAAAAAATATAAGTGTTTCAAATACAATTCATATTGGTGATTCTGATTCTGATGTTGCAACAAAAGGATATGTTGGTAAGTTTGTAGCAATGATGAATTCAACATCGAAGGCAAAAGCATTTGCTGATGAAATTGGGCCCAATTATACCCGCGGCGGATTATTTAAATATTTTTTAAAAAATAAAAAGGATACCAATAATGCTTAAGTTAGGTAGTCATATTTCATTCAAAGCCCCAAAATATTTATACTCTTCAGCACTTGAAAGCATCAGTAATAAAGCTAATTGTATGATGATATATTTAGGTGCTCCACAAAATGTTAAAAGAGTTGATGTTTCTAAATACAACTATGAAAAATATTTAGAAAATTTTTCAAATCAAATAAAACCTGAGGATATTATTGTTCATGCACCATATATAGTTAATCCATCAAGTGTGAGCAAACATAAATTTGCTATTGATTTTTTAGTTGAAGAAATTAATAGAATGAATTATATTGGAGCAAAATATCTAGTTCTTCATCCTGGCGCTTATACAACATTTTCAATTCAAGAGTCTTTAGATACATTTATTTATTCAGTTAAAGAAATTTTAAAAAGAACCAAAGATGTTGTTATATGTGTTGAAACCATGTCTGGAAAAGGCACTGAAGTTGGAATAAATTTTGACCAAATTAGTTATTTTATACATAAAATCAATAATCCTCGTTTTAAGGTTTGTCTAGATACTTGTCATGTTTTTGATGCTGGTTATGACATTCGCAAGTATGAAGCATTTAAAGAAGAAATCAATAAATATGATTTGCTTAAACATATAAAAGTAATTCATCTTAATGATTCAAAAAATGATTTAGGATCTCATAAAGATAGGCACGCTAATATAGATAAAGGTTTCATAGGTCTTAAAACACTTTCAAAATTTGTTAATGATAAAGATTTTGACAATGTTCCAATTATTCTAGAGACACCGTGAGTTGATAATAAACCTATATATGATCAGGAAATATCACTATTACTTAGCACTATTAAAAAATAAATATTATTTTTAATACTATAATTTAATTATGAAATTTAAAAATGGACAGTTAAATAAAAAACTAAATATTTCTAATATTGAGGTTAAACGATCAAATGACATTGTTTCAGATGTTAAGCTTTATTTCCCTATAGAAATATTAAAATTCCTTGTTTTATCATTTATAACTGTCTTTTTTATTTTGCTTCAATATAACAATCCAATTTCAAAAAATATAGGCAGTATTGATGTTCTAAGAATTGTTTATTTATATTCTTTTGGTTTGGCCTTTGGTGATTTAATGATTTTAATTTTGATTGGTTGTTATTTAACTTTATCAATTAAATGGGCAAGCCCTTGATTTAAGAAACATTATTTTAAATGGTTTAAACCTTATCAAAAGGTTGATTATTGAACTGTTAGAAGATCAATAATAATTTTTATATGACTTAATTTGTTGTCAATAGCTATCATTTATCATTCTATTTTAGTGTTCATTAGACTAGATATGTCTAGAACTTTTATTTCTGTAAATCAAATTGGTGATATATACACTAAAGGTTGATTTTATTCATTTACAAATCATGGATCTATAACAAAAAATAATTTTTCAAATGAGTTGCCAAGCGCACAGTTAAATGTTGGCATTTATGCTGACTCATTGTTTAATTTGCCTTATTTATTGACTTTTTCACCATATTTATCATGAGTTATTGCATTATCAATAATGGCTTTTGCATGAGCTAAATTGATAATGATTAATATTAAAAATTACATAAAAAATATGATTCCTTGAAAAGTTACATTGCCAATAATTGAAAAAAATGTTTATAAAACATCAACTCCATTTTATTTCACTGAACAAGTTGCTGTTTTATTTGATTTCTATCGTAAATCTGCAAATGTTCTACAAATCGATATTTACAAAGTAAAATTTTCTTACCTCTTAAAACAGATTAATAATAATTTGACTATGCTATCAAGCCATAATGTTTTGACCAAATTTTTCAGAGTAATTGAGCGTAAAAGAAGATGAAGAAGCGGGGGCGAGGGTTCAGATTCATTTCTTAATGCACTATTAAATAATCACAAAAAGTTTTCTTCTGATGCAGATTTATTAATTGCACCCGTTGACCCACATACTTTGCTAAATGATAACAAGTCTAAAATTTCTTTTTATAAATCAAATGAATTAACAAGAGAGATAAATATTAAAGATTTCGACACAAAAATTATCACTGCTGCTTATTCAAAAGATGAGTGGGATGCTAAAAAGTTTGACAAAATAGGTACGACAAATGAACAAATTATTTTATCAAATAGCATTTTTGAAAAAGATATTAAAGAGAATGCTCGACCTTATGAATCAGAAAAAGTTGCTAATATCTTAGATGTTTATGAAAATAATTTGCAAACAAATAATGAAGAATTAACTTCGCAAACAAATTTATCAGCATGCCAAGAGCTTGATAATTTAAACACTTACAATAATAATTCCAATAAATTAGAAATTTCTAATATTGAAAAGGATGAGTTATCTACTGAAATTAACTTTAGTGTTGATACTGGTGATATTAAAATTATTTCTGAAAAACCAGAAAGTAATTTATTAACTATAAATGATGATGCTAATGAAAAACTAATTAAAAATAATTTTGATGATCATTTATCTTTTGCTCTTTATACAGAAGAAATTCCTCTTGAATATCATCATGAAGATGATGAAGATAATCAAGCTAAATCAAATGATATTAATATAAATGAGAAAAAAGAAGACAAAAACTTTATTGAAAATCAAAAACAGACTAATTTTGTTTTCTTATATGACACTTCAGTAACAGAAATTAAAGATGAAAAAGCAAATCTTAAATCTAATGATTATTTAAATAACAATCAAAATGATGATCAGCTTGAATGAAATTCCCCTATTTTGAATGATAATAAGTAGAAACAACAAAGAGGTTTTATGAAAAAACTAAAGTGAGCAGATGCATTATCAATGATAGAATCTCAAAGTAATTCTTCGAAAGTTTATTTCATTTTCTTTTCAATTCAGGATGATTTGAACTGTAAATTAATGAAATCAATGATAACTGACATTGAAGCATCCTACAATAGTATTAAAGATGTTTCATTTTATGA
Source organism: Mycoplasma tauri (assembly GCF_016925555.1). GTDB lineage: Bacteria > Bacillota_I > Bacilli_A > Mycoplasmatales > Metamycoplasmataceae > Mycoplasmopsis > Mycoplasmopsis tauri. The sequence continues at coordinate 293,626 of NZ_CP070479.1, forward strand.
AATAGATGCAAAAGAATCAGATGTGTATTTAGTACCTAATACACGATATGAATTACTAGAAGTGCCAACTTTTTGTGTTATAAAAAATAATGAATTATTAAATGTAGGACATAATTTTTATCCTAAAGAAGTCTTAATAAATTGATTAAATGAGGCCCTTAATTAAAAATGCAACATTATGAAATAATTGAAAAAATTAAGAATGTTTCAACAAGTCCTGGTATTTATTTATGAAAAGATAACAATAATCAAATTTTATATGTTGGCAAAGCTAAAAATCTAAGAAAAAGGATGCTCCAATATTTTGAAGGAGCTACAAATTCATACAAAACACATAAATTAGTTTCTCTTGTGTCAGATTTTGAAGTTTATTTATGCAAAACAAATAAAGAAGCTTTGATTTTAGAAAAGAAATTTATTGATAAATATAATCCTGAATTTAATATTTTATTACTTGATGATAAAAAATATCCTTATTTAAAACTTCAATTATTAAAAAATAATATTTCAATATCTTTATCAAGAAAGGTATCAAAAAATAATGACCCTAATACTTTTTATTATGGTCCTTTTCCTACTGGCTATGGTGCTAGGCCAATATTAAAATTATTAGAACATGAAATTCTTTTTGATAAAGGACTTAAAATAAATTCTAATGATCATGATTTCTGAAAAAAACAATTTACAAAAGCTTCTGAAATTTTAAGTTTAAAAAATCATTCTTATCTTCAAGATTTAGAAAAACGGATGCATGAAGCAGCTAAAGCATATCAATTTGAACTTGCTGCATTTTTAAGAGATGGACTTTTTTATTTAAAAAAACTCAAAGAGTCTCAAATTATCGAACTTAGTCAATATAAAAACATTGATGTTTTTGCATATAAAGTTAAAAACAATTTAATTTTCGCAACTATTCTTTTTTATCGTTTTGGTTCACTAATTAATAAGACGAATTTAGAAATCCCTATATCAATTAGTGAAAGTGAAAGTATTAACTTCTTTTTTGAACAATTTTATAAAGACAAAATTTTGCCTGACAGCTTTATAGTTCCAGAAAAAATTCTTGAACTTAATTTAAATTTACCGAATGAATATAAATTTATTGTGCCTAAAATAGGCATTAATAAGAAAATACTAGACTTATGTTTTATTAACCTTGAAGATTATTATGACAAGGAGCATTTTCAATATGAAAATAAAATAGAAAAATCAAGAAAAATATTAGAAACATTTAATCAATATTTAAATCTTGATTCACTAAAAAATATTGTGATATTTGATAATTCAAATATAAACAATACAAATCCAGTTGGTGTTGCTATTGTTTATACAAACGGTATAAAGAATAAAAGTTTATATCGTAAATTTAATCTTATTAATGAAAATTTACGCCATTCAGATGTTGAATATATGAGGCAATCAGTTTTAAAATTTTTCAATAGTTTAAAAAACGATAAGCAATATGATTTAATTATTGCTGATGGTGGAATTGCGCAAGTTAATGAAGTTAAAAAAACTTTAAATTCATTAAATCTTAAAATACCTGTTATTGGGCTTGTCAAGGACGATAATCATAAAACTAAGTCATTAATTGATTTGCAACTTAATGAAATTAGCATTTCTGATCAAAATCTTTATAATTTTTTATCAGAAATTCAAATAGAAGTTGACAGATTTGCCAAAGTTAATTTCAGAAAAAGAAAAAAAATAAATTCTCTTGAAGGCAAGCTTACAAGCATACCTGGTTTAGGTATAAAGATGGAAAATAAATTACTAAAAACATTCGGAAATTATTCAAAAATTTATAATGCTTCATTAGAAGAGCTCGAAAAAGTCATACCTAAAAAAATAGCTTTTAAAATATACAAAAAAGAATTTGAATAAAAAACAAAGTTTTTTGAGTTTTTCTTATATATAAAATAAGTATATAATTTTATATTATTTTTTAAATTTACATTCAAAAAAATAGATTAGATATTTATATATGGAAATGTATATGGATATTTTCTATTTTTTGGAAATGGTAAGTATTTTTAATTATAAATTTAAATATAACAATTAAATACATGCACACAATTATTCAATTTCAATTTTTTTATATTTTAGTGAAATATACTCATGTATTTTCAGTTGTTATTAATTCAAATTTTTTAAATAGGAAGTATTATAACATGAGTAAGAAAATTATATTAAACTTAGGAGCCGTGGGCACAATTATTTCGTCTGCTTCTCTTTTTGCTATTTCTTGTGGAAGTAATAAATCAGGAGATAAAATACAAAATGAAGATTTTTACAATCCAAGCGATAATGAAGATTATAAGCGTGAAAAAATAGTTATTGGCGCAGGCTTTTCACAAGGAAAAGCTCAATGAAATGCTGTTGAAAAAATTGTTAATGTTTATAATGAAACACAAAAAAATAGAAAAGGTTTCAAGCCTGTAACATTATTAAGATATGGTAATGATTATGGTTCAAACACAACCACTCTTATTGCAAACTTAAAAGCTAATAAAAAGAAGGATATTCCAAATTTAATTTTCAACTACGCCCCAACTGCATCAGCTATTGCTGATAAAGAAATTTCTAACACTTTTGGTGGGAAAAATATGTTGTTAAATTTTGAATCTCAAGATAATGAATTAAGCACAAATATTAATATTTTTCACCCTAATTTCCAAACTCAAAATAAAAACACAGAAAATGTTAATCCTGATGGAACATACATTATTCCAGCTTTAAAATCTACTGTTGCTATGGGTATAAACGCACCAGTTTTAGGTTATTTAATTTCTGAAATGAGTAGTGATTCTTTAGGTGATAGAAAAATGAAAGTTGATGAAAAATTTAAAAACAGTGAACTTTATAAAAACATTATAAGTAATAGTCAAAGCGATAAAGATAGTGTTAAAAAACTATGAGGTTCTGTTGATTCTAATGCTAATTTCTCATCAATTACATTAAGTGAAGATACATTTGCTTCTATGGAGGAATTGCTTAAGTTTGGTGATGCTGCTAAACAAGGATTCACTACAGCAAAAACTAATAATAACATTAAATTCTTGGGTGTTGATGACCCTGCATCATTCCCACAAATTTATGCATTTGCTGGTGTTAACGGAAGACTAAGTAACTTTTTCGTTTCATCAATTAAAGAAAATGGCAAAGTAAAGATCAGTTATAATAATTTCACTAACCCAGATAACCCAGCCATTAAAACATTGGGTAATATCTATTCAAAACTTAAAGAAAGTTTTGAAAAAGGCAGTGTTGCGCTTTTTGGTGGTGGAGAATATACATCATCTCACTCTATAACACATAAAATAGCTATTGGTATAGGTTCAACAGCGGGATATAGTTATAATTTTACAGGTAGCGACAAGAAAATAACAACTTTTGAACTTCAAGGATTAGGAATTCAAGAACAACTTAATAATAAGACTTATCAAAATGCTGGAAAAGGCAGTTATGAATATAAAGATAATACTAGTAAAAAACAAACAAAAGAAGTGCTTAAGTTTGGTGGATATGGTAATAATATACTATTTTCAACTGACACACCAAGTGGTTATGATATAAAATCATCTGATGCTGAAACTGATAAAAAAATTACTGAGTTATTAAAGAAAATCGCTAAATTTGATAAAAGCATGACTAATGGCATTTTAGTTTTTCTTGATGAAAAAGATGAAAATAATAAAAAAATGTTAAGTCCTGTCATTGAAAAAATAGGTAATGTTGAGAAAGTAGAAAAAGATGGCACTGTTACCAAATCTACTATTTATTATGTAGATGGAAAAGATAGTAAATTAACTAAAACTGAGATCACTAACACTGGAACACTTCAAGAAAATGAATTTATTTCATTAGAAGCTCCTGGGAAATGACAAAAAGAAAATACAAAAAATATTGTTTATGGCCAAGGACCTTCTCTTATTGGTGTTAGAACAAACAAAGAGAATGATGATGCTACTAGAGCCTTTGTTAAATGATTAACTTCTGATGAACAAGTTGATTTTGATGGTGAAAAAATGAAACCATGACAATATTTAGGCCAAAAAGCTTCATATATTTTCCCTGTACAAGGTTTTGAAAATATTAATTTATCTCGTGAAAAGAACGGTTACATAAAAGTTGCTCATAAAGGATTTTCTGAAGCTGTTAGAAAAGGTTCTAATTATGTAATTTATGATGAATTAGCTGGCAAAAATTCTGATGCATTTAGAAAAGAACTAGGTCAAGCATTTAAAACTGTTTATACAAAAATTAAAAATAATGATTCTGATAAACCTGGAAGCTTTAATGATGAAATAATTACTAAAGTTTCTTCAAAAATTCGTCAATTTAAATAATTTAGTTGATAAATAAACGAGGGTTCCTCGTTTATTTATGTAAGAAAGAGAACAAAAAAATGAAAAAAATAATTGGTTCTTTATGTGCATCTTTTACACCATTAGGCGCTTTAATTGCTATTTCATGTGGTAATTCGACAAGTTCTATTTCTAAGGAAGATTTCTCAAAATATGAAGTTAGTGATGATTTTGTAAATGTTTCGAATGCTCATCGTCAGAAAATTATTGAAAAAATTAATGCTAATAATTTTAATTACAAAAATGCTATTCCAGAATTATCAAAAGATAACAAAAGATTATTTTCTATAGGAATGGATTCAGATGGCTATTTTCTATACTTTGAGAAAAAAAATGTTGATGATGTTCCTAAAGGTTTTGCTCCTGAAGAACAAAAAGATGTTACAATTAAACGCCCTATAACTTATAGTTTTATTGTTGTTAAAGCGGATCAGGTTTCTAAGAAATTTAATAAAGTTTCCGGTACTCAAGTTACACATAATGATAGTATTAATTTTACCCTTCATGCAACAAATTCTATTTATACTTCATTTGAAAAAATAAAACCATATGCTTTTGAATTTAAAAACATCGATTGAGAACCATTAAAAGGTATTGTTTTTGATGGCGAAATTGTTAATCATAGCGATGGTGACACATTTACTGTAAGAGTTGAAAAAATTGATCAATCTAATACTAATTATAAGGTTGGCCAAGAAGTTAAAATTAGAATAAATGGTATTGATACACCAGAAAAACAAGTAGGCGGCAGAACAGCAGATGATTTTGAAAGATCTTATGCTGAATTAAGTTCACGTTTTGGCAGAGAAACTTTTAAAACAGGACAAAAGGTTAGAGTTTTTTACACTGGAATAGATGCATTTGGAAGAACTGTTGGTGATATATTTTTTGGTGATAAATTCCAATATTTATATTCTTTAGAAATAACTAGAGCAGGATTAACGTTACCAGCATATGATGGAACTCTTATATCATTAGTTGATAATATTCCTAATAAAAAAAATATTGAACACTACTTTTCATGACAAGCTGCGCTTGCTATGAAACAAGCTATTGAAATGAAAAACGGTTTTTATAAAACATTTGAAACTCCTTTTGAAGTTGAAAGAATATACCGTATGAAATCAAACACCAAATGACGTATCTTTTTTAAAGATTCAGATGAAAACATATTTACGATAAATGATTCAGAATATGCAAAAAGTAAAGACTTTAAAATAGAAGAGATGTCATATAATAATATTAATTAAGGAAAAATATGATTTGAATAAGAAAAATTATTGATAAACTTAAAAAATCATCTGCTAAAATGAAACCCAACTATAAATCTGAATATGATAGGTTGGTTAAAAAAATTGAAACAGATGATATTGATGCTGAATCAATTCCAGCAATAGAACTTAAGAATGTAATTATTGACTTTGGTGAAACATTAGCTGTTGATGATGTTAGTTTCAAAATACCAAATGGAAAATTAGTTACACTTTTAGGTCCTTCTGGTAGTGGTAAAACAACTACCCTTAATGCTATTAGTGGACTTTTAACAGTTACTAGTGGTAATGTATATTTTAATGGCAAGGATGTTACAAACCTATCTCCACAAAATAGAAAATTAGGTTTTGTTTTCCAAAACTATGCACTTTATCCACACATGAGTGTTTTTGACAATATTGCATTTCCACTTAAGAATGATTCTGTATGACAAAATAAGATATTAGATAGAAAAAATAGAGCTATTTTAAAAATTAAAAACATTTATTTAGGAACATTAAATGCTGAGCAATCTGAAATTAATGAAATAAATAGACTTTGAAATATCTATGAAAATATTTCAAAGGAAACTGACTATGAATTAGCTGAATTCATGGTTAGAATTAATAAAAACATTGAAAAAGCTAGAACTGATTACAAATTAGCTAAGATTCACTTAAATGGTGAGTTATCTACTATTTCAAAAACAATTTTAAAAGCTCATGAAAGTCTTAAAAAATCTTCACAGACAAAGGTT